>JAKART010000047.1:0-8217 GCA_021819255.1 Acidobacteriota bacterium | reverse complement strand
AGCGATTCTGGAATTTCTCTTCTTCGGGCATATCCACAACATCGTCTTCACCTTTCTGGCGGACGGCTTTCTGCGCGGCTGTGCGCTGCTGGTGAGCATTGGCCTGTTCTTCCTTATCTACTGGGTGCTGCCCAATCGCAAGATCCCGGCGCGAGCGGTGTTCCCCACAGCCGTGGTCATGGGCCTGCTTTGGGAGATCGCCAAGTATCTCTACATCCTGGCCTTGCCCCGTCTGGATCTGCCCTCCGCCTACGGTCCGTTTTCCGTCTCGGTGGGGCTCATCCTGTGGGCTTTTCTCAGCGGCCTGCTGCTGCTGGCTGGAGCCTACGTCACGGCGACCCGCCAGGCGCTGCGTGAAGCTCGCCTGGCAGACGAGCAGCGCGAAGAGGAAGCGGCTGGAGCTTAGTGGCGGAGCGATCGCCGGCTGCCTCTTATGGGCGGGCGAAGAGCTGGGCGGGATGGCGAGAGATCGGAGGAAGCCTCAAGCAAGATGCGCCTGAGACGCCCAGGCTTTGCGCGGCGCGTATGCGGAAGAGCGAAGGACTGAGAGCGGAGGGAGTGGAAGGCTGGACCATTTTCCCTGAAGGTGTAAGCAAGGGGAACGGCTCCTGTGGGCGTTTTCCTCAATGAAAACGCCACTGAACGCCCGCTTCCGTACACCCATCATCAGGGAAAATGGTCTGGAAGCACGCCGGCGGCGCGTGGAGGCCTGCGGAGCTTCGATCTTGCGCGAACCCGGAAGAGACCCCGCCTTTTCAACCATGGGCGCGGCGAGCGAGGAGTTGCCGCAGCTATCGGGTGCCGCTATCGGGTGCCGCTATCGGGTGTTGAGCAGCAACAACAACCTGGTCTGGATCTTTCCAAGATCTGTCACGCCCTGATACTCGGCGCGTATCCTGCCCTTGCGGTCGATCAGGAAGGTTACCGGCAAGCCGTAGATTCCGCCGTAGGTCTGGCCCAGTCCGGCGTCTCCCATGGCCACGGGATAGTTCACCCGCAGCCTGCGGTAGAGATTCCGCACCGGGCCTGGATCATCGTCCATGGAGATCCCGATCACCTGCAGGCCGCGCGCGCCGTACTGGTTTTGCCAGGCAACAAAGTGCGGAATCTCAACCTGACAGGGGGCGCACCAGGTGGCCCAGAAGTCCAGGAGAACAACCTTGCCACGGAAGGCGTGCAGATCCAGCCGTTTGTGATTCAAGTCCGTCAAGGCGAACTCGGGAGCTGGGCTGTTCAGCGCCGGCCCGGAGGCTGGGAAGGCCAGGGCGCAGGGAACGAAGCCGGCCAGCAGAATGAAGGTCTGGATCAGAAGTATGCAGAGTGAAGCGCGTCCCGGCCGGCGTTTCTGCGTCTCGCCCCGCTCCCTTCCTGCTGAAGGCACGGAGACCGGATCGGCCTGCGGGCGCAACCGGCCAGATCGAAAGCGGCTATTCAACGGGATATCCCCGGTTGACCCAGTCGGTTCCAAAGTTGTTGGGCAGGTAGAGGACCTTCACATTGGTGAAACCCATCGCGATGAGTTGGTGGAAGGCGGGGCCGACATTTGGGCAATGAGTCCACGGGCAGCATCCGCAGTAGAGCACGATCAACTTTTTTCGCGGATAAGAGGCGACCGCGTGGCGCAGGGAGGCCAGCCCCTCGGGCTCCGATCCGGGCCCTGCGTACTGGGAGCCGGAAATGTGCGCCTCGACAAACAGGGTGCGAGAGCCAACTTGGAGCAGGAGAGGCTTGGCGGAGGAGGTCAGCCGATGGGCCAGCGTTGCCGGCTGCATCCGTGCTGATTCCGGAATGGATAGAGCGCTTGCGGAGCCGTATCCCTGGGTTTGCGCCGAACGGATCTGCGCAGAACAGAAACCATATCCGGGAAGAAAGAAAAGCAGCAAGATGACAAAGAGAGTAAACAGAGGTTTGTGTGTGCGGAGACGTGAAATCATTCTGGTTTCCCTTAGTTCAAGTATAATCGGGGTAACTGTAAGGTTAGAGACCGAGTTGCAGGATAGGGTTGAAAGATCCCGCCACAGTTGTGTGTCCGCTCCACGCGGAGCTGCAAAGTTTTGGTGGGACGTTGCTCGGCAAACCGATGGCTTCGTGGTGGAAGTATCTCTGTCTTCAAGGAATGCACGCTGAGGGAACCAGAGAGTGAGTTTGCCTTGGGTATCCACGACGCCGGAGTAGCTGGCAACATACGGTTGGAAGCGGGCATCTTATAAGGTGTGACATCGCTGGAAGAAGAGAGCGGTGTTTCTCCCGATCGATGTTGAAGGGGTGCATCGGCGGGGGGTCTGAACGACGGCTAAAGATCTGTTTTGTTTTGCCGATAAAGACCATTGAGGAAGCCCAAAGTACTGACTTAAAGCAAGATGCCAACACAGCTTCCGCGGCGCGGGGGAGTGCTCCGGGGGAGTGTTGGGGGAGTTTTAGAGTCGATCAGATTTTTGTCTGACGCAAGACGGGGTGTCGTTCGCACGGCCAGAGACGTGCAGAACACGCACCAAGATATCGAACGAAGGTGCAGGAAAAGATGTTGCCAAAGGTGCAGAACAAAGACGCAGGGATTGAAAGACGCAGGGGATGAAAGACGCAGGGGATGAAAGACGCAGGGAAAGATGGATTAAAAAGGCATGAAACCTCGCGTTGCACTTTCCCCGCACGAGCTCCTGCCTCCCGGCAGATGGTTGGAGACGATTGGCAGCCGGCGATGAGGTCCTGTCCAGCGAAATAGCCTTGCGAAGATCGGCCAAAGGAAGATCGGCCAAAGAATGAATGAAGGGTCTAGCAACTTTCGTCATGCGACAGGGTCTGAACCAGCTAGGTATCTTTGGAAGTAAGTGCAACTAGCGGGAAAAGAGATCTTTTGGGGTGCGTTTACCCGAGTGAAACCGCGCGTATTAGACATGACCGCCGACAAACTGAAAAGGGGTAACTTGATGACAGGTTCGTGGACCGTAAGCAGTACTTCTCTGAGGCCGGAGAAGGCTACTGAAGAAGGCGACTCGAAGCTTCTGTTCCGCCCGCGCTTCGTCAGCCCTTGGTGCAGGTCGAGGTCAAAGCGGTGTTTTGATATCGGCTTGAGTTTTTTGCTTCTGATCTTTTTCTCTCCGTTGATGCTGTTGATCTCATTCCTGATCAAAGCTACGTCTGAGGGGCCCGCGTTATTTCGTCAAAAGCGGGTTGGATTGAATCAGAGGGGCTTTGTGATCCTGAAGTTCCGGACCATGAAGGTGCGCCGTCATCGGCCCGGAGATGCTTTGACGGTCACCCGGCATGGTGACTCCCGCATGACGAAATTGGGGTGTCTTCTGCGGCGCTTGAAGTTGGATGAGCTGCCGCAACTCATCAACGTGTTGCGCGGTGAGATGAGCTTTGTCGGCCCCCGCCCCAAGCTCGCGGAACACGAACACCTTTGCATGCTCTGCCGGCCGGGGATCACGGGAGCTGCAACGCTCATGTTCTCCAATGAAGAGAACTTTCTGCATGGTGTGCCGGACGACTCCGTGGAGCACTTTGTGGTCCATGTCCTGAATCCTGAGAAGTGCAGGCTGGACATCGAGTATATGGAGACGGCCGGCTTTGCCTCGGACTTGAAGATCATCTGGCGCACCATTTTCAAGCTGGGCAAGCGGTCCCGGAACGTTCTTTCCTCCGATGCGGCGCGCTTTTTGAAGGCCAGGCATGGCCGGGAAAAGATTGCGGCGAAGGTCTTTGCAGTCGAACGAGTCGAGTCGTTAGCGGACGATGCGCGGCAGTCCGCGTAGCGGCTGTGTCCCTGCTGCCAAGCGGGCAGAGAGACCTTGCGGAGTTTCCTTCAGTTCCTTGCGCGCGGATGTGCTCTCTGACGCTATTTCGCTCCGGCGTTTTTGCTGAAGAGGGCTCGGGCAAGAGTGCGGCCCAGCGATCCTCATGCTGCTGCAAAGGAGCTCCGCGGGAGGCTGCTAGACCATTTTCCCTGATGATGGGTGTACGGAAGCGGGCGTTCCGTGGCGTTTTCATTGAGGAAAACGCCCACAGGAGTCGTTCCCCTTGCTTACACCTTCAGGGAAAATGGTCTAGCCGCTCGCGGTTGCTGGGTAACCGGAGGGCGCGCGGCGGCGTCTTCTTTCCACGTTTTCACCCCGGCGGGCAAGCCTGCCGGGGTGGAATGAAAACCCTGCTGCAAGCCCGCCTTGGGGAACTCGTCAACGTTGGAAATGCTAGATCAACGTCGAAGTTCCGCCTTGCGGCTGCAGGATAGGGCTCGAAGCGTGATCCAACCTCTGGTTCCCGAGTCACGCACCGGCATCGGAGGCCTACTGCACCTGTGGATCTCCGCTGGGAAGAAATGCGAATCCGGAGATTGGCTTACCCGAGGCCAGCACATCCCTCACTCGCTCGGGGTTTGGACCACCCCTGGCTTCGGCGTCGGTGAGCACGCGCAGCGCCGCCACGGCGGAAGTTCCAGCAGGCAGCCGAAAGATCCAGGGCACCGCCGCCGAGGTAAGCGTTCGGTCGTCGGATACAGCGACAACCGGGAGGAAGGTCTTCAGCGCCAGTTGTTCCGACAAATGACCGGCTTTGCTGCCCAGAGCAATGATCGCCAGAGCGTGCTCGTTCCACAAGGAACGGACCAATTGAGTTGAAGCAACGCCCCACTGCTGGTCGCTGTCCACGGGCAGGAGTAGCCAGGCGCGCCCGCTTTGCGCGGCTGCAGCCAACTGCGCTTTCATTGCGGGCGACTGCGCCAGTTTGCCGGCTTGGGGGCCGAAGAGAACGGCGCGCACTGCGCCAGGTGGAAGGCTGGGCTGTGCCGGTCCGAAGGAATGGATGCCGTCCTCGCCCACGCGTGCATAGGGAGTGGGCGCTACGGTGGGATGCGCAAGGGGAGATTGGCTTGCACTGGTCTTTGCGGCGGTGGGCTGCGCTGACTTCTGTGCTGACTCCTGCTCTGTGCTCAGCGGATTCGACATGGACGCAAGCCGGTAGGTGATGGCCCCATCGCGTACTGTGCCCAGGTACATGGGCGCCACATTCTTCCGGTTGGGATCGAAGACCATGTGCCCGGTGACGCCGTCATACTGCCGCACATCGTCGAGGGCGTCCTGAATGCGCGCGCGATTCAATCCGGCTCTGCAGATGGAGTCGAGCAGGATGTTCATGGCATCGTACGCAAGGGAGGCAAGTGGATCCGGCGGCTCGTGGAAGCGGGCATCGAAGCGACGTTGAAAGGCCAGCCATCGCGGGTCCGTGCGGGAGGGATCGTAGGGAAATACAGCTTCCAATCCCTCCGCCGCCGGGCCTGCCTGGGCCAGCAACGTGGAGCCCAGCGTGCGATAGGAGCCAAAGACGCGCTGTTTCATTCCCATGGCGCGCATCTGCTTCAAAATCATGGCTGCTGGAGCTTCATCGGTCCACAGGATGACGGCGTCGGCGCGCGAGTCCTGGATGTTTCTCAGTGCCTGCGAGAAATCGGTGGTTCCAGCCGTAAATGTCCGTTCGAGGACGACGGGATGGCCGAGGCGGCGCGAGGCAGCGCGAAATTTGAGTACGCCCATGCGGCCATAGCGGTTGTTCACGCGCAGGATCGCAACGCTTTTGAGACCGAGTTCGGTATAGATGCGGCGCGCCAGTGTGTAGTTCTGCACGCGGTCATCCTGCAGATCCGTGAAGTACCAGGGGACGGAGGTTTCGGGGATGGTGGGATCCGTGGAGGCCGAATTGACGATGGGAATCTCGGCTTTGAGCGCCAGACGCAACATCTCATGCGTCGTTTCGGAGCTGATGGAGCCGAAGATCGCCCAGTTCTTGTCGTCGTAGATGCACTGGACGGCCGGATCCAGACCCGCCCCCCAGATGGCGGGGTTGGTGGGGCGGATGTCGCCGCCGACCGCCCCCGCCTGCCAGTTGTTGTAGTCGGCGTGCAGCATCAGGCGGAACGGCTTGCCGCCGTATCCGCCGCGGGCGTTCGCTTCCTCTATGGCCAGTTGCACGCCTTGCAACATGTGCGTGCCCATGGGGTAGTCAGGGTCGTGCGGGGAGATGGGGCCTACGAAGCCGATACGCACCTCAGTCAGATTTTTGGGAGAGGGTACATTTCGTCCTGGCCCGTTCCAGATCGTCGGTTGGAGGTAGTAGAAGTCGTAGGGCTTGACGAATCTGGAGTACGGCTCCAGATCCCGCGGCGCGTTCGCATACGGCTTGGATGTCCAAACGGGCTCCGGGCCCGGTGGATGGGCGCCGCAGGAGCACCAGGACTGCGCCGATTTCTGGTTTAGAAGTGCAGCCGAACCTTGTTTGGGCGTTTGACCCAAGATCGTACTCGCTACGGCCAGCGCACAAAAACAGACGGCGGAGGCCAACCATCTCTTGACCATGATTGCTACTCCTTGCTGAATTACGCCTTGCCGTTGCGGAACATGGCGATGGCCTCAATTTCAATCAGCAGTTCCGGCCTGCAGAGGATGGCTTGAATGCCGGTCGATGCGGGCAGGGGATCGAGGCCCTGTTCTTTGTAGAAAGCCGTCCGCTCCTCGTTGAAGGCCTCGTAATCGCGCTCGATGTCCCGCAGATAGCATGTGGTCCGTACGATATCGCGCCAGGTGCAGCCTTCACTTTCCAGCAGGCCACTGATGTTGGAGAGCGTACGCCGCATCTGGGCGCGGAAGTCGCCGACATGCACGCTCTTGCCGTGCTCGTCAATCGATGCAGTGCCGGAGATGAACAGGATGGTCACTTGCCCTAGGTCGATCTTCATGCCGCGCGAAAAGGAACTTGGCTTGTCGTAACAGTAAGCCTCATTGAGCACGCCGTAGTTCGTGACGGCATGCTTTTCGATCGGTGCGTGGGGGATGGTTTCAAGGCTTTCAGTAGATGCGATCATGGTGATGGCTCCTTATGGTTGCGGTTCAAAGATTCCATGGCTCAACCCCTTCGCCGTTGCGATCCAGAGATCGCGGCCCTGGAAATCGATGCCGAGCATGTAGTTGTTAGCCGGTGCGGTGGTGACAGGGATATGGACCACATGACCCTGGGCATTACTGACCCACATCTCCGGCTTGCCATTGGTGAGTGACGGTGTGTAGATGGCCCAGTTGGCCCCGTCGTAGTAAGCCAGCCCCTTGTCGGTGCAGAACCACGCATGGTTGGCGTCCACCGCTTTGACGTAGTTGATGAAGTTCGACGGCAGGCCGCTGTCTTTCGTCAGGAAGTTATGCCAATCGCGGCCATCGTAGCGGCTGGCGCCGAAGTAAGTAGCCACCCAGACGGTCTTCTCCACGTAGCTGACGGAAGAGACAATGTCGTGGATCAGTCCCTGGTCTTTGAAGAGCACAATATCGGTCTGGTGGTCGGGATCTTCGTAGATGTCCCAGAGCCTGGTCTGCTGGTTGTACTCCAGCAAGCCGCTTCCCCAGATAGCGAAGTACACCTTGTCCGGCGCCGCGGAGACTCCGTAAGCCCAAATCTCCTTCATGGGAGTGTTGGTGTCGGTATAGATCGACCATTGGTTCGTATCCAGGTTCAGCCGGCAGGCCCCGGCGGCGGTGGCGACCCAGACGTTGTTTCCTTCCACCGATACGCCGTAGACGATATCGTTGCTCAGTCCCGAGTTCAATTGGGTATAGGTGGCGATGATGCGACCGCCGGAGATGCGGTTCAGCCCGCCCATGGTTCCTACCCATACGTCCCCGGTTTGTTTGTCCAGCGCCAGCGAGAGCACGGCTTGCTGCGCCAGGCCGTCTTTCGTGGTGAAGGTTCTCCACTTGGCGTTTTCATACAAGCCGAGCCCGTCATCCGTACCAGCCCAGACGCGGCTTCCATCCACCAGGACGGAGTAGACGTGATTATTGGGCAGTCCGTTTGCGACGGTGAAGTTGACAAAGCGGTAATGCGGCATCGGGGGCGCCTGAGGCGCTGCGGCAACTGACGGCGCTGCTATAGTCGCAAGCGCCGCGCCCAGGCAAAGCTCGTTGAAAATCCCTCCCATGTTCAGCGTCCTTTCATCGCGTCCGCAGATACTCAATCAGATCGTTCAGTTGGTCCTTGGTCAGGTCATTGGTGCGGCCGTGTCGATTGTGCGGGTTGTGCACCGTCCATATTTCTTCCAGCGTGGCCGCAGAGCCGTCATGCAGGTAAGGCGCGGTGAGCGCGATGTTGGTTAACTGCGCTGTTACGAATAATCCCGAATCATCGTTTGGTCCCCTGGTTCCTACGTCAACCTTCCGGTGATCGGTTCCCAGAGATCGG
>JAKART010000046.1 GCA_021819255.1 Acidobacteriota bacterium | reverse complement strand
AGAGCATCGAAGCCCTGCTGCCCTCCATATCCGCTCACGACGCTCAGGCCTGGTTCCGACTACGATATGGGGATATACCTCAGTGAAAAATGGTCTAGTTTTGAAATTTGGAGGGATCTTGCTGGAAGATCACCTGGCGGCTGTGGCTGGAGGCGCGAACCTCCGGAGTGCTGCCGTCGTTGAGAATCACCTGCGTCGGCAGGGAGGCTACGACGACCCGCGTGGTGGCGTTCGAGAAGCCGGGGATGTGGATGAGCGTGGTGGTGGTGAAGGTTCCGGAGCGCACCGAGAGAGGGACATCCACGGCGGGAGCGCCGTCGTTGTGGACCGTCACCGCAACCAGCCAGCCGGTGTCGTGTCCCTTGCCGGCCGGGAGCCGGCTGGGTTCCACGTCCACGATGGAGAGGTCAGGAAGTCCGCGGTCGCGAAGGATCCAGTCGGAAAAAAACCAGCCCAGGTCTTTGCCGCTGGTCTTTTCCAGCAGCCTTTCAAAGGCCACGGCCTGCACCGCGGCATCGTCCGTGTTGAAGGGACCGTTCTTCTCGGCGGCCTCTTCCCGCCAGAGGGTGAGGGCCTGCTGCAGGGCCGGTTCGCCGGCGATGCTGCGCAGCATCCACCAGACCGCGGCTGCTTTGCGCCGGTAGTACAGCTCATTGCCGGTCGAGATCAGAGGCTCGCCGGCGGGAGCGAAGGCGGCGTCAGCCTGCTGCTCGGAGTCAAAGCTGACCTCGGCGATGTTCAACGGCTGAATCAGGTTGTTGAGGGCCAGGATGGCGGCCGAGCGGCCTTGCGTCTGCTCGATCCAGAGCAGGCTGATGAACTGCGCGAGGCCCTCGTCAAACCAGGGCTGGCCAGTCTGGATCCAGGCGTGGGCAAGAGAGTGGGCCAGCGCCGGGCTGGAGGCCGAGGAGGAGAGCTTGCGGATGGGAGCCACCAGCAGCGCCAGATCCTCAAACGGATCGCCGGGGTGGTCCAGCACGCTGAGAGGCACAAGAGGCGTGGGGCCAAACCAGGCTTGCAACAAGGGTGCGATGCGCTCGGCGGAGTCCGCCAGCGCCGGCAGAGCGTCCGGGTCAGAACTTTCTACCGAGAGCACATCGACAGGGCCGGCCGGGTGGCTGGCTGGGCGATTGGCCAGGCGATTGGCCGGCGACGCGTTCGGCTGCACCCCGGGCTGTGGCGGCGATGAGGAGGAGGAGGAGATGGAGGCAGACGGAGGCATGGAGACCGGCGCCAGGGCTACCTCCGGCTGCTGGACCACAAACAGGCTGGGCTGGCGGAAGCCGAGAGGCTCGGCAGGGAAGTCGGCGGTGGCGATGCCTGTTCCGTCGGTGACGGAGGGGTCATCCGGATGGGGAGCCAGGCGCAGGCCGCGGCCACAGAAGTAAGCTGCCACGGGCGGCGCGCCGCGGTAGACAACGGCCAGCCGGAGGTGGACCGTCGCCTGCTCTTCCGCCAGCCGCTGCCTCCCGATGGCCTGGAAGAGCTTGGCGCCGTCGCCCAGGAAGAGCTGCGGCGAGGCTGCGGGATACCACAGGACATCGCCAAAGCCGCGCAGAGCGACGATCACCGTCGGCGGAGACGGGGGCGCGGGAGCGACGTCTCCCGAACTGCTGCTGAAGTTGAAGGCAGACTGGACCGGGTTGGAGCCCACCGCATCCCAGTCGGCGGCCAGCGCCTCAGCGGGGGAGGCGCCGATGCGCTCCAGGCGATGACCGCTCGCATGGAGCGTGCCGGAGTACACGGTGTCCAGGGTGATGGCCGCTCCCGGATCCAGCGGCGAGGGCAGGTCAAGGATGGCCTCCGAGCACTTGCCGGTGTGGTCGGCGTCGGTATCGATCAGGTGTTGGGCCAGGGGAAGCTGCACCACGCGGGCGGCGGACGGCTGGCCGCCGCCGGAGGGAAGCAGGCTGGCGCTGGCCCAGATCAGGGAGGAAGAGATCTGCAGCGCAATCCGGGAGAGCGGCTGGTTGCCGATGTTGCGCAGCGTGATCCGGGCGCGCATGGTCATCTCGCCGTTGGCGGGATCCAGACGCGCGTCCAGGTCATAGGCGGTGAAGAGCAGGGAAGAACGCTGGGCGTCGGTCAGCACCGGTCCAGAGGGAGTCTGGCCCGGAACGGCTGCCGGCGGTTGCGGAGGAGCATCGTCATCCGGGGTGGGGGGAGGTTCGCCGTGGCTCTGGAAGAGAACCTGGCCGCGGGGCGGCGGCAGGGGCGGCTCGGCGGGGGTGGATTGGGCGTGCGCGGCCAGGCTTGTCACCACAAGGGCGAGAGGGCTCAGGCAGACCATGCGCAGGGTGCGGGGTGTAGGCAGCAAGATGAAAGACTCCGTGAAGCACGAACAGGATCGTAGATCGTTGGCCAGGCCTTTCGAGGGCGGCCGGGAAGCAGGTGCGATGAAAGATGGTCCGAAGCCGGGTTTGCCGCGAACGGTCTTCGGCGGGAGGTCAGGAGCCCAGCCCTTTGCGAGGCTTGGCCGCCTGCGACGGCGGCGGGGTTGGCGGGTTGTCTGGTTGCCGGTCTCCGCGGCGCTGGCGCATGGCCTCATACATCACCACGGCTCCCGCGACAGAGACATTGAGAGAGCGGACGCTGCCCGCCATGGGGATGCGCAGAAGATGATCGCAGGTGCGCTTGACCAGGTCATGCAGACCGGCGCCCTCCCGGCCCAGGACCAGACAGATGTCCTGGCGGAAGTCGAAGGCGGTGTACTCCTTGGCGCCGCGTTCGTCCAAGCCGACGATCCAGATGTTGTGCTTCTTCATGGTCTCCAGGGCGCGGGTGATGTTGACCGCCTGGGCGATGCGGATGTGCTCGCTGGCTCCAGCCGAGGCTTTGCAGGCGACCGCCGAGAGAGGAGCGGAGCGGCGCTCCGGAAGCAGGACGCCGTCGATGCCGGCTCCGTCGGCGGAGCGGAGCAGCGCGCCCAGGTTGCGCGGGTCCTCGACGCCATCCAGGGCGAGGAAGAATCGGTGGCCTGCGCCGCCCGCAGGGCTTGGCTGCGCAAGGAGATCCTCCGGGCTGAGCAGTTTGCGCTCCCGCAGAAAGGCGGCGATGCCCTGATGAGCGTCGGTTCGGCAGTGCCGGGTAAGCTGCTCGCGAGGCTCGCTGGCGATCCGGATGCCTTCCGCCCGGGCGAGATCAAGAACTGCCTCCAGGCGAGGATCACGGCGGGACTCCCGCTCCCGAGCCACGCTGATATGGTCCAGGCGGCGAGAGCCGGAGCGGAGGGCCTCTTCGACAGGATGCAGGCCGTAGAGAACTTCCATCTGTTCAGTGTACCGGTTGAACCCCGGCTGCTGCAGGGCCGCGAACCGGCCAATCGGTTCTCACTCGCCTTTGATCAAGCGGCCGGCGCGATGGTATGAGCCCAGGTTGAAGGTGTTGTGGTATCCCTTGGCCTTCAGCCGTCTGGCGGCCACACCGCTGCGAGCCCCGCTGTGGCAGTGCAGCAGCAGGATCCGGGAACGGTCCGGACAGCGATGGGAGATGGCGGCTTCAATCTGCTGCAAGGGGATATTGATGGCCTTGGGCAGATGCCCGGAGTTGTACTCGGCTGGAGTGCGCACGTCGATGATCAGGGCGCCGTCGCGGAGGTACTGTGGGATCTTCTCCGCCGCGGCCTGCCCGGAGCGCCGCCAGAGGTAAAAGATGGCGAAGAGCAGCGCAACAAGGAGAAGCGTGTAGCCGGAGTGCATAAGGTCTGCCTCGCTGTTGGTTGGGGCGGAGGGCCCGGAGAACGGCCTCCGGGTTCACAACGTCATGCGAGCTGCGGCCGTCCAGGTTCCGCCTTTGTTTGAGAATAATCGAAAAGCCCATCCGAGTTCGCCTGCTTTGCAACCGCCTCATCCGCGGCCGCCTCCTTGACTCCCACCGCCAAATGTTGGATTCAACCGCCAAAAGGAGAAGTTGAGGGCCGCTGCGAAGCTGACCCAGAGGAGGTAGGGCAGCATCAGCCAGCTCGCCGGCGGGGAGACGGGCCGCATCGAGACCAGTGTCGCCAGGATCAGGGCCCAGAGCAGGATGATCTCGCCCAACGCGGCCCCCGGTCTTCGCGCTCCGAAAAAGATCGCCGGCCACAAGGCGTTGCACAGCAGTTGCAACAGAAACAGCAGCAGAGCCGATGGCGCGCCCGGAGCCCCCCAGTGGCGCCATACCAGCCAGGCGGCCACTCCCATGGTGAGGTAGAGCGCCGACCAGACTGGACCAAAGACCCAGTTCGGCGGGGCCCAGGGGGGCCTGCGCAACGTGGCGTACCAGCCTCGAAGCGCGGGCATGGTGAACAGCGACCCAACCCCTCCGGCTGCGAAACAGACGCCGACGGAGATCACAAGAGCCGTCGCTTGCTGAATGGCTGTCATCGGTTTCTCCCTCCTCCCGGCCGGAGCTTTCGCCCGCCGGCCAGTTGGCCTTGGCGGCGGAAGCTCTGCGTTGACGATAGGGACCATGCCGCTGGAAGACAACCCATCCGCAGCCGCCGCGACCGCCCCGACGTGCCTGGACAGCGTGCCTGGACAGCGTGTCTGGACGACAGCGTGCCTGGCACCCGGTCTTTGCGCCCGTTCCATACGGGGGGGGCGTGGTCAACGGCTCGGCTGGAATCGTGGTCCGCGCCGGCCCTTGCGCAGGCATTGCGGAAGAGCAGCCTGGCGGATGGTCTGCCTGGCGCATGGACGGTGTGCAGGCCGCGCCAGCGGCGCTCTTCTGCGCAGATTTCATCCGGACAGGAAAAGTGTCCAGTCTGCGAGATTTCCACAGGCCCGCAATCTTAATGAAAGCGGTAACTTGACAGCGCTCCTCACAAAAGCCTATAAGAGATTCGTTCTTCTGGATGAGTTTTTCAGCCAGTTTGTTAAGGGTTACATTTTTGATGAAAAAGTTTTTGCTTGGCTTCGCTGCTGTCTCCCGTCCATCCAGACCCGCAATTTTCTCTCCACTAATCGTTTGTGCTCAATCTGCTGCAGGGCCGCCGCGGGACCATTCCACCCGGCCGTCGGTCTGCGGAGAACTCGCATTCCGGGGCCGCTCTTACGGGCGATTCGCAGCCAGGCAGTAGAAGTTACTCAAGTTTGGAGGCTTTCATGAAGAAACTGATTCTTTTGGAAACGGCATTTCTGTTTGCAGCGTGTGCGTCCATGGCATCCGCTCAAGCGACAAACTCGGGAGATATCCGGGGCACGGTCACGGATGAAAGCGGAGCTGTCATTCCCGGTGTCGTCGTCGCCGTAGACGATGTGAGCAAGGATGTGACGCGCACCTTCAAGACGGACAGCGCCGGGCTGTACGACACCGGCTCCATCGTCCCCGACCAGTACATCCTGACCTTCACCAAGCCGGGCTTCAAGACCTATAGTCAAGGCCCAATCACGCTTCAGGTGGGCCTGCTTGGGTTGAATGTGAACCTCACCGTGGGGTCCACCACGCAGAAGGTCACCGTCACCGCGAACGCGCCGCTGCTCAATACCACCTCACCCGAGCTCTCCACCACGCTGACGTCGGAGACCATGACGCAACTGCCCCAGGTGACGCCGGTGGCCAACTGGCAGTCCTTCATCATCCTGGCGCCGGGCACATCCGGGTATCAGGGAGGAGCCAACAACGCTCTGAATCCCGGCGTATCCGGAGTCTCAGCGAACGGAAGCCAGCCATTCTCCACGGCCCTGATGGACGGCGCAACCGTGTCCTCGCCACAGAGCAACGATATCGCCGTGCCTGTGGTCTTTGACGCCATCTCGCAGGTGAAGATCAGCGATTCGCTCTTCTCCGCGGAGTATGGGACGGGTGGAGCCATCTATAACCAGATCAGCAAGGGCGGCACGGATCAGTTTCATGGCGAGGCTTACGAGTACTTCCAGAACAACGCCCTGAACGCGGCCCCTTACTCCTTTGGCACCAACGCTCCGGTGCCCATTCTGCATTACAACGAATTTGGAGGCAACGTCGGCGGCCCCGTTTTGCGGAGACGCATGTTCTTCTTCTTCGACTACGACAAGATCGTCGACAATGGCGGAGCGGCGAACGGCTTCATCAATGTTCCCAGCCAGGCGATGCGGAACGGAGATTTCACCGGGCAGAACACCATCTACGACCCAACCACCCAGACGATCGACGCCAATGGCGTTGTGCATCGCCAGTCCTTTGCTCAGGAATATGGCAACGGCAACAAGATCCCTGCGGCCTTGATCGACTCCGTCGCTCAGGCCATTCAGGCCTACTATCCGGCGCCAAATGTGCCGGGTACACTGGTCAACGGCATTCCAACCAAGAACTACTTTTATAATGTTCCTGCTCCCAATCCCTATTCACGATACTTCGGCCGTATCGACTATGACATCACGCCTTCGAATCGCTTTACGGCCTCCGAGGCCTGGGGTGACAAGGGCAGCGTGACGCTCAACGAGGGGATCTGCCCGATCGACTGCTTTACCTCTTATCTCGAGAACAGCAATGCCCAGGTCTCCGACGTGTGGAGCATCACTCCCAACCTGGTCAATGAGGCGCGCTTTGGCTTCGACGACGAGCTGGACTTCTTCGTTCCCTACAGCCTGAACGAAAATTTCCCCCAGAAGCTGGGCTGGCAGTTTGCGAAAGACAATCTCTTCCCCGTCGTCAACGTCATCAATGAATATGGCCTGACCCCCGGCGTCAATGCCGTCTACAAGGAGTTTGTCTTCGACCCATCCGATATCGTGACCCTGATCCGCGGACGTCACGTGCTGACATTTGGAGGAGAGTTCCTGGTAGAGAGGCTGGATTCCACCCCCTGGGGCAACCTGAATCCCGGGACCATGGGCTTCACGGGAGTGTATACGGCCTCGACCCAGGGCACGCAGAATACGACGGGTTCGGCCTATGCGGATTTTCTGCTGGGTGAAGCCAGAAGCTGGGGCGCGAGCATCACGCCGGAGTACGGTGGGCGCCTGAAGGTGCCGCAGATGTTTGTCCAGGATGACATCAAGCTTCGTCCCAACCTCACCATCGATCTCGGCTTGAGGTGGATGGGATTGACCGGGTGGCATGAGGTTCATGGCAACGAAAGAGCGTTCAGCAAGACGATTGAGAATCCCGCCAATAATACGCTCGGAGCGATGTGGTACGCGGTAACCCACGTCGGCGGACGCACCAGTTTGCAAGCTCCCATCTGGACGACGCTCATGCCGCGTGTGGGCGTCTCCTGGCAGCCCTTCAAATATACGAGCGTGCGCTCTGGATTTGGCGTTTACACCTATCCCTGGTCAGCGGACAACTCCGGCGGAGGTCTGGGCGCGGCCTTTGCCACCACCGGCAACGAGGTGGACTTTACCAACGGCGTGGATCCAGTGGTATTGCTGAATTCAGATGGCAATATCAACTACCAGGGGGCCTCGGGATCCAGCATCAACTCCCGCTACCAGCAGGCGCCTCTTGCTCCAAACTCCTTCAACGGGCAGGGCGTCGGCTATGAGCAGTATCAAAGGCCGGTTCCGATTCTGTATCAGTGGAATCTGGCCGTTCAGCAACAGATTTCTCCAAACACCTCATTCCAGATCGCCTACGTTGGGAGTCATGGCGCCAACCAGGGCTTCACGACAGATCTCAATCAGGTGCCGGAGAGCCAACTTGCGCCCAATGACACGCAGAAAGGCACCAACGCACGACCCTATACGAACTTTGAAGGTATCACCGGCTATATAGCGGAGGGTATCTCCAACTACCACTCCCTCCAGCTCACATTCGAGAAGCGCATGAGCCAGGGTTTGCAATTCAACGTCAACTATACCTGGGCGCACTTCCTCGACGAGCAGGACACCTCCGGGCAAGGTGCCTATTTTGGCGTCCAAGAGTTCCAAAATGGCTATGTGCCATCCGCCAACTACGGTCCTTCCAACTTTGATATTGCGGAAGCAGTGAAAGGTGAGGCCATCTACAATATCCCAATCGGCAAGGGAAGGCAGTTCCTGAACAACAGCACTCTGATCGACGAGACGATCGGAGGCTGGATCTTGTCCACCACCGTGGTGGCGCAGACGGGCAGCCCGTTTACGGTCCGCATGGTGAACAATATCAGTTACAGCCAGGCCGGAGAGCAATATCCAAACCAGGTTGGAAATCCGCATCTTGCCAATCCAAGCGTGAATGAATGGTTCAACGTGGCTGCCTTCGCGTCACCCGGTCCTGCGGCATTCGGAGATGTCCATCGGAATAGCCTTGTCGGTCCGGACCTGTCCGATGTGGACGTAGCGCTGGGCAAGACATTCCCAATCCCCCTACGTGAGGGCATGAGCTTCGAGTTCCAGGCCGAAGTTCAAAACCTCCCCAACCATCCCAGCTTCGCCTTGCCGGATCCTCTGATCGGTCCTGGACATATCGGCCAGATCACTGGCGTCACCGTGGGAGGCCGATCCATGCAACTGGTGGCGCGGTTCCAGTTCTAAAACCAGGCAGGAAAAACCCCTGCTTTGCCTCTGAGGCAGTCGCAGCGCGATGTCCGCAAACTCATCCAGAGACTCTTTGATCGTGAGCCGCCGGCGCGCGACCACAGGGTCTCTGGATGCATCGTTTTGAGGGTGCCAATCCGTCACCGCCCAAGTCCAGGATGCGGCCCGCGCCGGCATATTTGGTGACGCAGATCCTGGGCAGCCGTTGTCTCGGAATCGTTGCTGCTGGCGCTCACGCACCCCGTGGACGAGTCGGCCCGGGGCGTGCCGGGCGGCCAGGGCGAGGATTCGATTGCCGATATTGCGGAAGGATCGCGGCCGGGAGCAGTCTGCCACGGGAGAGAGAGCCGCGTTGGATCGGAGCAAAGAGCGTCCTTGCTCGATTCTGGGCTCGATTCTGGGCTCCATTCCGGGCTCCATTTCTGGGCTCGATTCCGGGATCGATTCTGGGCTCCATTCTCGCGGGACCGCCATGGGTCACTTTTTGGTGGCGCCGCCAGAGGAATCGGAGCCAACCGACTGAACGCGAATCTGCCGGAAGACCTTGCTGAACTGATCCTGCAGCGCCTTGTAGTGCAAAAAGGCGGCCATCTCCTGCTTGGCGGCGGCGGGCCGGCCGGCCTGGCGGTAGAGCATGCTCAACCGGTAATGCGCCACGATGTTCGTAGGGTCTTCTTTGACTGCTTCTTGCAGCAGAGCCAGCGCCTGGTGTGGATGCTTCATGTAGGTCAGCATCTTCGCCATGTCGGTTTGCGCCTCGCCATCGGAGGGCTGGAGCGCCAGCGCATGCTTGAAGTCCTGCTCCGCCGCCGTCCAGTTCTCGTTGCTTGCCTCCACCTCTCCCAGGCCTCGCCAGGAGCCTTCATCATACTGGTTGACGGCTAGCGCTGCCTTGTACTCCGGGCCGGCTTGCGCCTGAAGCTTGGGATTGGAAGAGAGCCGCAGCAGCTCGGCCAGCTCATAGTGCGCGCCGGGCAACTTGGGGTTCAGCCGCAGCGCCTTCTGGTATTCAGCGATGGCCGCCGGATTATCTCCCTGGCGCACCAACTCGTGGGCCATCATGATCTGCATCTCCGCGGAGTCAGGGGCCACCACAACCATACTGAGCAGCGTCTGGTCCATGAGGCGCGAGTACACCTGATAGACCACCGACAGGATATAGGGGTCGTCGGGCGCCGCGCTTTGCAACTCCGCGGCCGCAGAGGCGGCTTGATCCAGCTTTCCCTCGGCAGTGTCATCTTCGATGAGCGCCAATCCCGCCTCGATCTGTATCTTTTTATCCTGCAAATGCCGGAAGGCGGTCTTCAGGTCGGTGCGTGCTCCGTCCAGATTGCCCATGCGCTCTTCGGCGATACCCAGCAAAGCCTGAATCTTGTAGAGGCCGGGCTGCAATTGCAGAGCGGACCGGAGCCGCGTGGCGGCTTCCGGGTACTGCCCTTGAAAGTAGAGCAGCACACCCAGATTTCCAAGCGCATCCACGTCGTTCGGTTCCAGCGCAATGATCTTGCGGAGCACGGGAATGGCGCGATCAGGCTGCTGTTGCTGTAGATCCTGCTGAAGCTCGCGATTCAGGGCTGCCAGTTGCGCGGCCGGGTCCGTGGCGCCGGTTTGCGCCAAGAGCGGCTGCGCCAAGAGCGGCTGAGCCAAGAGCGGCTGCGGCAGCAAGAGCGGTATAGCGGCGATGAAGCTGCTGAAGAACGGTCTTTTGATACGCATCGAGCCTTCCTGTCGCCGCCCATCTTGTCTCCAGTTCATCGCGCGATGGGCCGGCATCCATCTAGTTTGGGCCGGCGCCGCATGCGGATACGCATGCCACGCCGGTTTTTGTGTCGATCGTCCATGGCGAGGGCGGAGGAAGCAGCATCGTGCCG
>JAKART010000045.1 GCA_021819255.1 Acidobacteriota bacterium | reverse complement strand
GAGAACGACCTGCTGATCGCCGGCACCTACACTCCTTTCCTCTTGGTCGCCATGCGCGGGCGGCTGGCCTGGATCCTGTTCGGCGTGGAGTGGGCGCTGGCGGCCGCGGGAGTCGTCTTCAAAAGCCTCGCGTTAGGACGTTTTCCGGCCGGCTCCTCCGTGGTGTACCTGCTGCAGGGCTGGCTGGCTGTCCTGGTCCTGCACCCCCTGCTGCTCGCCATCGGCTGGGGTGGAATGCTCTGGGTGATCGCCGGCGGGGTCGCCTACACTGCCGGCATCGCGTTCTTTGCCATGGATCGCCTGCGCTACTTCCACGCCGTATGGCATCTCTTTGTCCTGGCGGGCAGCGTTGCGCACTATCTGGCCATCCTGCTTTATGTGACCCCGCTCAGGCATCTTCCGGGCCGATGAAGAACGGCTCCTTCGATCACGGCGCCGGAGATCCTCCTCCGCCAGGCTTGACCCATCTTCGGTTGAAACTTGCCGGGTGGGGAAGATCTCCCGTCCGGGCAGACGATATCATCTTCAGAGTTGGTGATTACCCCGGGAAGGCCGCGCCATGGCTTCCGCATTCCACCCCGTCCGGTTAACCTGCGGGGGAGTGCGAAGACAGGCAAGACGCCGATGGATGTCCAGGCGTCAAGGTGATGCCTGTTCGGACAATACCCGAAATTGCCGCCACCGCGGCTGCCAAACTCATCCTTCTCGCAGGAGATCTGATTTGAATCGATACCTCTTCAAGGCCACCATGGTGGGAGCGTTGGGCGGCTTGCTCTTCGGCTTTGATACCGCAGTCATCGCCGGGACCACCCAGCAGTTGAGCCAAATCTTCCACCTTACCCCATGGACCCTCGGGCTTACCGTCTCCATCGGGCTGGCGGGCACCATCCTCGGGGCGATGACCTCCGGTGTGCTGGGGCAAAAGATCGGCGGCCGGGAAGCGCTGCGGATCATGGCCTCCCTCTACCTGATCTCTGCGCTGGGATGCGCCTTCGCCTGGAGCTGGAATGCTCTGATGGTGGCGCGCTTCATCGGAGGGTGGGGCATCGGCGGCTCCAGCGTCCTGGGCCCGGTTTATATTGCGGAGCTGGCGCCGCCCAAGTGGCGCGGCCGGCTGGTAGGCCTGTTTCAGATCAATATCGTCGTCGGCGTTCTGCTGGCTTACCTCTCCAACTACATCCTGGTGCTGCAAAATCTCGGCGCGGCTCAGTGGCGCTGGCAGTTCGGCGTGGCCATCGTTCCTTCCGCACTCTTCCTGTGGATGCTCTATGGCATTCCACGCAGCTCACGCTGGCTGGTGACCACCAACCAGACCGATGAAGCGCTGGAGGTCCTGCGTCTGATGGGTTCGCCTGACTGCGCGGCTGAACTTCAGGAGATTGTCTCTTCCGTCCACCTGGAGCGCGGTGTCAAGCCGGAACCTCTGTTTCAGCGCAAATATGCCCTGCCCCTGTTTCTAGCCGTCAGCATCGGGATGTTCAATCAGCTCTCCGGCATCAATGCGCTGCTCTATTACTCCAACTCGATCTTCGCCTCGGCGGGATTCAGCTCAAACTCGGCGGCGCTGCAGACCGTGGGAGTTGGGCTGATGAACCTGTTGGGTACACTTTTCGGCATGAGCCTGATCGACAAGCTGGGTCGAAAGACGTTGATGCTGATTGGGTCTGCCGGCATGGTTGCGGCGCTCTCCGGAGTCTCCTGGGTCTTCTTCACGCAGACGCACCAGAGGCTGCTGATGGGCTGCTTCATGCTCTTTATCCTCTTCTTTTCCATCTCTCAGGGATCCGTCATCTGGGTGTACATCTCAGAGGTCTTCCCCTCCCGGGTCCGCTCCAAAGGACAGAGCGCCGGCTCTTCCTCGCACTGGATCATGAATGCTCTGCTGGCGGGAGTCTTTCCTTATATCGCATCCCGGAGTCACGCCCTGCCGTTTATGTTCTTCGCGCTGATGATGGCGCTCCAGTTCCTCGTGGTGCTGTTGGTTTACCCGGAGACCAAACAGCGCTCCCTGGAACAGATCCAGTCAGGATTTGGATTAGGATAGCGGGGGAATCCGCTCGCTCCACCGGAGGCAGGCTCGACCCTTTCCTTCGCGCCCCCTCACTGGGAGATTCCATCGCCGACGAGTTCAGCTCCGGCGTCAAAGCGCATAGGGAGGTTCGGCATGGGATTTGCTGTGCGAGCGCTGGGCATTGCAGCCGGAGGCAAGATTCCGGGTGAGTTCAGTTGCGCAGGCAGCGACACCTCACCGGCGCTGCGCTGGACCGATGCTCCTCCGGCAACCATCAGCTTTGCCCTGATCCTGGACGACCCCGACGCGCCCGGAGGAACCTGGACCCATTGGTTGATCTGGAACATCCCGCGCAAGGCCACAGGCCTGCCCAAGAACGTGGCGAAAGCGCCAGAGTTCAGCGACGGCGCTCGCCAGGGAAGGAACGACTTCCAGCGAATCGGTTACAGCGGACCTTGTCCACCGCCGGGAAAGCCGCACCGCTACTTTTTCCACCTCTATGCGTTGCACTGCAAGCTGGATCTGAAGGCGGGCGCCACGCGCGCGGAGCTGGACCGCGCCATGAAGGGCCATGTGATTCAGCAGGCCGAGTGGATGGCGCGCTATCAAAGCTGAGGCATTTTCCTCAAGCGTAACGCCGGGCCTCGGCTTGCTTCTGCTTCTTCCCTCATCCAGACCCTCGGCACGCCTGCTCCAGCTCCCTGTCGGCGCGCAAGACTGCTCTCCGGGTGGTCAGTAGCGTGGCCAGGCCGGGGGTGGTTGGTAGCGCTGGCGGCGGAACAGCGGCGTGACAAGCACACCGAAGAGGAAGCCGGCCACATGAGCCACGTAGGCCACGCCGCCGGTTTGTACGGAAGCCACTGACCCGACGTTGAGCAACTGCATGAAAAACCAGAACCCGATGAGCAGGATCGCCGGGATGAAGGTGATGCGAATGAAGAAAAAGAAGAAGAACAGGGCGCGGATGCGATCGCGCGGATAGGTAACCAGAAACCCTCCCATCACCGCCGCAATGGCTCCGCTGGCCCCCAGCGTGGGCAGCAGCGACCCCGGCGAAGCGGCCATCTGCGCCAGCATGGCGGCCAGACCTCCCAGCAGATAGAACAGCGTATACGAAACCGGGTTCATGGCGTCTTCCATCGCCGGACCGAACGCCCACAGAAAGATCATGTTGCCCAGAATGTGCGACCAGCTTCCATGCAGAAACATGGAAGTGAGCAGCGTAATCAGATTCTGGCCAGAGAGGATCACGGCGGGAACCGCAGCCCACTGGAGCACGAAGGCATCCCCACCCTGCAACTCGTGGAAAAAAACATAGACGTTCAGGGCGATGATCGACACGGTCGCGTAGGGAAAGCGCAACCGCGGTCTTGACGCATCTCCCAGAGGGATCAGGCCGCCCAATCTCGAATTCCTCCCAATGGTCTCTGGCCGCAGAGTATCAGGTATGCCGCTCGCCAGGCCGGACCGAAATCGCGACAGTGATAGCTTTATGGCAAAGGAGTTCCAGGGCGAGCCATGGAGAAGAGTGCAGTACTGAAGAGGCTGGAAGAGTCCGGGCTGGTGCCGGTGCTGCGCGCGGACTCCGTAGAGAGGGCTCTGGCGCTGGCCCAGGCGATCTCCGCGGGGGGGGTCAAGGTGCTGGAAGTCACCATGACCGTGCCCGGAGCCATGGAGGTGATCCGGCGGCTGGTGAAGGATAGCCCCGAGATCCTGGTGGGCGCCGGAACCGTGCTGGATGCCGAGACCGCGCGCGCCTGCATGCTGGAGGGAGCGCAGTTCATCGTCAGCCCGGCCCTGAGCCTGAAGACCATTGAGCTATGCCGCCGCTACTCGGTCCCCGTGCTTCCCGGAGCCCTTACGCCCACCGAAATCGTCACGGCCTGGGAGGCCGGCGCCGATGTGGTCAAGGTGTTTCCTGCGGGGGCGCTGGGCGGGGCAAAGTACCTTGCTTCTCTCAAGGGCCCGTTGCCCCAGATCCCAATGATTCCCACTGGCGGCGTCTCGCTGGCCACGGCCGCAGAGTTGCTGCGCGCCGGCGCATTGGCTCTGGGGGTAGGTTCGGATCTGGTGGACGCCAAGGCCCTGGCCGAAGGCCGCCCAGAGATCATCACCGCGACAGCACAGAAGTACCTTGAGATTGTGCGTCAGTTCCGGGGCGGAGCCGCGGGCTGAGACCCTCGTCGCATTCGCATCCTCTTCAACCTTCCCGACGGCGGAATCAGCCGGGCGCAGGGTGCGTATCGCCGGCAGCAACTCACAATCTTCCTCTGCCCGATCACCGCCTCTCTCCAACTCGGCTATTCTGGTTACACTTCAGCGGCAAAAACGAAGGCCGGCGAAGATGGGGCGCCGTTCCCTTCACTCTCCGTCGAACTGCAAAGTCGAACTGCAAAAAAGCTCCCGAACGATGATCCGTATGAATGCCATGTGGGTTGCAGCCGGCGCACGCATGGGCTGGACTGCGAGCAAGCGGCAGGCGCAGATCCAACCGGTGATGTGGCGAATGATGGTCGCTGCCTCTTTCGCCACGGCTGCGGCCGGCGTGGCCATCTCTCAGTCAGGCTCCTCGCCGCAGCCTGGCCGGCTCACGCCACAGCAATCGCTCTCCGTCCTTCTGCCGCCCGGCGGAGACCGTCTGGTGCCGGTCTCCATCCCCCCGTCCCGGTTCGCCTACCTTGAGATTGAGCAGTTGCAAGGGATGGTCTCGGCCTCCATGGAGGGCGCAACTCCGGCGCTGCAGTTTGGCTCGGATGCCGGCGTACGCTCCGTCATCAAGATTCCGGTTCAGGGCGGACCTCAAGGAGTCCTGCGCCTTCATCTGCACTCGCGAGACCACTACCTTCCCGTACGGCTATCCATAAAGATGACCCAGCCGCGCGCCGCGGAACCGGAAGATCAGAAGGTGTTCGCCGCTTCTGCGGCCTTTGCGCAGGCGGAGGCGATGCGCCGGGCTCGGCAAACCGGCGGCAATCCCTCCGCGCTGCAGCTTTACGACCAGGCCATCCTGCTGGCGCAGAAGACCACCAACCGTCTTCTCCAGGAGCAGGCATGGATCGGCAAGTCGCGCTTCTACGTCTATGATCTGGGCGACTACACGCAGGGGCTGGCCTGCGCGCTGCGCGGCACCGGCTTGATCGCCGGCTCTGACCTGGCAACGCCGGGCGCGGCGATGGCACTTGCGGCCCATGCCTGGAAAAATCTCTCTTCCACGGAGTCCTTCCTGGCGCACTATGCCCAGGGCATCGCCGCGGGCAACCGCTCGCTGGCGCTCTATCAGCGATTGGGGGATCTGTACTGGCAAGGGATCCTCGAAGGCAATCTTGCCAATGCCTATCTCGAGATGGGCGACACGACTCACGCTCAGGCTGCGGCGCAAGAGGCCCTGGCGATTGCGCAAAAGCTTCAGGACTTCAACGGCATCGCCTTTACCATGACGACGCTGGCCGGCATCCATGCCCTGCGCGGCGAGTATCAGGCGGCGATCGACGCCAACCGGGCGGCCATCGCCGCGCTTGCCAAAGCCCCCGATGCCGACGATACCGGACAGATCTGGCTGAACCAGGGGGAGATCTATGGGGATGTCGGCGATGCCGAGCACCAGCGTGCCGCCATCCATGCGGGACTCGCTCTGCTGCGTCAGGCGCATGACGCAGCCAACATCAGCAGCGGGCTCTCCTCCCTTGCCATCCTCGACGTCCGGCAGCATCGCCTGGCTCAGGCTGCGCGCCATCTGGATGAGTCCCTTTCCCTGGCGCGATCCAAACAGCTCCATCGCGAGCTTTGCATGGCGGAGCTTGGCCAAGCCGAGCTGCTGGCCGCGCGGGGCCGCCGCGCCGCCGCCCTGGCGGAGCTTCAGCAGGCCATTGCCCTGGCCGCTGCCGGCAAAGAAGCGGCGACCCACGCGCTGCTGCTCGAGTCCGAAGGCGATCTGCTGGCGCAGAACCGACAGCAGACGCAGGCATTGGCTGCTTATCGCCAGGCCGAATCGGAGTGGTCGGCGATGTTCGACAGCGAAGATGCGTCTCTGACGCTGGCCGACATCGCGCGGGTGGAACTCCGCCAGGGCCGGAGCGCCGCTGCGCTCAGCGATATCCTGCGGGCGCTCGACGGCTTCGAGACCGCGCGCCGGCACATCGGCAGCTCCGATCTCAGCCAGAGCTTCTATGCCGCGCGCCATGATTCGTTTGATCTTGCCATCCGCATGCTCATGAATGCCGCGCCCGCCAGTGAGAACCATGACGAAAGTTCAGCCCAGGCATGGAAGATCGCCGAGCGCGCGCGCGCCCAGAGCTTGATGGACGCCATTCGCAGCTCCACTCGGCTCTCGTCGCAGCCGCTGCCCGCCGCGGCGATGGAGAAGAGGGCAGCCATCGAACAAGCCGTGACGCAGGCCGAAAAGGACGTTTTTCGGCTTGGCGCGCAGGCTCGAACTGTGAACGATCCAGCCTTGCGCCAGGCTGAAGTTCGCCTTCGCTCCCTGGTCTTTGAAAGCGACCAGATTGCAGCCGCCAACCGCGAAGGAGCATCGTTCAACCCGGGCGACCTGCGCCCCCCTTCGCCTGCCGCGATTGAACACGATCTCCTCGACGGCCATACGGCGCTGGTGGAGTACTGGGTTGGCCGGCGCGCCATCTTTCGCTGGACGTTTGCCTCCTCCGGGCTGACCGCCTGCCAACTGCCCAACTCCGCAGACCTGCTCCGCCAGATGGATGCGTTCAAGCGCCTGCTCCTGGCGCGTGAAGACCATCCCGCCGGTGAAGACTTTGCCGGGCGCGAGGCGCGGATCGCGCAGGCAGACCGCGAAGCCGCACAGGTGGCGCAGCGCCTGGGCCGGGCCCTGCTTCCGCCGCTGGCTGCTTCAATGGATCGTCTGATCCTGGTTCCCGACGGTCAGCTCGACTCGCTTCCCTTCGCCGCCCTGCGGAACCGCCAGGGCCGCTGGCTGATCCAACGCTATGAGCTGGACGTCGAGCCTTCCGCAGCCATCGCGCTGGCTCTTCACCAGCGTCCTCCGCGCGCCCACACCAATCAGATCGCCGTCTTTGCCGACCCGGTCTACAGCCACGACGACCCTCGCTTCCCCACATCTCCCGCGGCTCATGCGGCTGCGCTCAAGCCCACAGAAGGCGCGCCTCTCCTGCGGACCGCGGATGGTTTCGACGCCGCCGATCTGCCTCGGCTCCCGGGCTCAGAAAAAGAGGCTCGGGCCATCCAGCGGATCGCCGGGCCGGACCGCGTGCATCTTTACCTTGGCTTCCAGGCGACGCCCCAGCGGGTCATGCAGTCCTCGTGGGGCCAATTCGCCATTCTGCACTTCGCCACCCATGCCATCGTCAACCTCAGCCAGCCGGAGCTCTCCGGCATCGTTCTCTCCACGGTGAACCGCCAGGGAAGGCTGGAAGATGGCATTCTCTGGCTACATGACATCTATCGCACCTCCTTTCCCGTGCCCCTGGTCATCATTGACGGCTGCCGTACCGCCGCAGGCAGAAACATCCCCGGCGAAGGCATCACCGGTTTCGCTCAGGCGTTCCTCGCCTCCGGCGCATCGGGCGTGCTTGGCAGCCTGTGGGACGTCGATGATCAGGCGGCCGGCCGGCTCGTTCCCATCCTTTATCATGGGCTTGTCGATCAGAAGCTGAGCGTGCCGGCCGCGCTCCGGTCCGCGCAACTCAAACTGATGGCTGACCCGGCTCTGCGCGCTCCTTATGAGTGGGCCGGATTCGTATTCGAAGGCAACGGACGGTGGCAGGGAAACTTTCAGCAGCGGTGAAAGTTCGCAAGCGCTCTCATGGCATACGATCTTGACTCGACGTCACTTCAGGCTCTTCTGAGCGCATTGCGGCCCAACAGTGGTGACTCCGCAGACGCTTACGAGCAACTTCGCGTGGCGCTGATCCGTTTCTTCCGCTGGAACCGCTGTTGGCCCGCCGAGGAGCTTGCGGATCTCGCCATCGATCGTCTGGCCGGCAAGCTGCGTGAAGAGGCCCGCGTGATTGCCAAGCCGGAGCGATTTGCGCTGGGCATCGCCCGCCTGATTGTCCAGGAGCATCGCATTCGCCAGGACAAGCAATCCAAGGCTCTCTCCGAGTATGCGTCCGTAGACCATGACGCGCCAGAAGAAGAGAATGAGCAAAGGCTGACGAATTTGGAGCACTGCCTCAGCCGGCTCGCTCCATCCAACCGTTCCATGTTGGAGCGCTACTACACGGGCGACTCCGGCGATCGCATTCGCAACCGCCGGCAGCTTGCCGCCGAGCTGGGGCTGGACCGGAACGCCCTGCGCAACCGAGCGCTCCGTCTGCGCAGGCAACTGGAAGGCTGCATCGAGAAACGGCTTCGTGACAAGAATCAGCGTGATAGATCGGCCCAAAACAACACTTTAAGTTGAGAAGTCAGGATGGACCCTCAAAAAAAACTGCGCGAGCTTTTGCTCGACTACAAACTCGGACAGATGAAACAGAAGCATCGAGACCGCTTCGACGAGCGCATCTTCCAAGATCCGGAATTTTCCGCGAGGCTCGAAGAGGCCGAGTTCGATCTGCTCGATGATTACCGCGCCGGCAGGCTCTCCGCCGCCTTGAGAGAACGGGTGGAGAGAGCCTTTTCATCTTCGGAACTCAAAGGGCTTCCTCTGAGCCCGGTGCAAGCGTCCCAAAAGACTGTTCCCGCGCCTCGCCGTCCGGGGATGCTTCTGCCTACCTTCGCCCTGGCCTGTTCCGCCCTCATCGTTGCAGGAATCTTCTTTGTATCTCATCGCGGCGTGCGCCGGTCTCTGGCAGGCAACGTCCGAGAAGCCGTCCCTCCCCCCAAGCAAGCCATTCGCTCTACTTCTGCCCAACCCCAGGCTGGGATAGCGTCGCTTTTACTCACCTCGGAGATCGTTCGCGACGACTCCGCCCTGCAACTCACCCTTCCAGCGGCGATCCATACCGTGCGTATTCAATGGGTTGTGCCGGCCGGGACCACAGGCTCCGCGTTCGCTCTGAGTATCGTGGCCGTGCCCAACATCCCTTGCGCTACCGTCGAGTCCACCGGCGTCTCTACCCTCGACAACCGGCAAGTGGCCCAGTTCTTCGTTCCCGCCGACCTCTTGCGTAAATCGGGCGACCGCTATCTGCTCTCAATCCGCTCCACTCGGGAGTTCGCGCCGGCCATCCGCCAATACGCTCTCACCCTCGTTGGCCGATAACTGAGCGCATCGCTCCGCCCGGAAGCGATGTGCGGAGCGGCCTCACTTCACCTCCATCCCTCCCGCCGCCGGCAGCGCAGAACTTGGCCGGCAGCCGTACGCACCTGCCTTGCGCAAGCTCGCTTCCGCTGCCTCCAAATTCCCTCAGAACGTTGTGGGGAGCCGCCAAGCCGCGAACTGCCCTGCGCACCTCTGCGCAACCGGTAAATCTCCGCTCCTCCGCCCATCTTCACAGTCGCTCCAGGAGCGCTCTCCCTTCCCGGCCCCCACGAAGAGACGCCCGGAAGCCCCTCTGCGTCAGCACCGTAAAAGAGCTGCGTGATACTTTCCGGCTTTTTCTCACTATTCAATACATGCGATCTTCTGCTCACTGACAATGGAGCGCTTTTGTGCGATGCCGCCTGGCGGAACGAGCGCTGACGGGGCTGCCCGGGGTCTCTCAGTCTCTTTTTCCGGGCTGCTCTGGCTGCGGCCCCGGCTGCTGCTCCGGCTGCTGCTCCGGGAGCGTCCCCCGGCCAGTCTGGTTCCGGCGGATGCGCAGAAACAGGTCCGCCCGGTCAGGGAGCGAAACGGTGAACATGCGGTGCGCAAGCACAAGGAGGAAGTGCGGTGAGGGTGAAGTCTTTGCAAGGGTCGAAACGGCCCGGGATGCCGGTTCGCCAAAGTCTTCCGGTTCGTCTTCTGGTTGTCCGCGCCGGCGTGGCGGTGGGCTTTGGGCGACAGGCCGGCGCACTCAGCCGAGCCCGCCACCGTCCTGTTCCATATTCGCTCCCCAACGGCGTACGCCATCGACGCAGGCGGTCAGGTCTCGGTCGCCGGACTTGAACCCTCCGGATTCCTACTCTTTCTCTTTGTTTCTCGCCACTCAACCAACCATTGCACATCAAAAGGAGACGTCCGTTATGAAAAAGCGCTTGTGGCTTCTATGGGTCTTGATTTCCGCCGTGAGCCTGACAGGTTGTATGAGCAGCGGCGGTCACGGCAGTGCAACCTCGTCCGGCACTGGCACATCGTCGTCGGGCTCTTCTGGCTCTACTGGCTCTTCGGGATCTTCGGGCTCCTCTGGATCTTCAGGGTCTTCTGGCTCTTCGGGGTCCTCTGGATCTTCAGGATCTGGATCTTCCGGATCTGGATCTTCAGGGTCTGGATCTTCCGGATCTGGATCTTCGGGGTCTGGATCTTCCGGATCTGGATCTTCCGGGTCTGGATCTTCCGGATCTGGATCTGCGGGGTCTGGAGCTTGGGGGT
>JAKART010000044.1 GCA_021819255.1 Acidobacteriota bacterium | reverse complement strand
TTCGGGCGAACGGAATCGTCTCGCGGATGTGCTCCAGTCCGCAGATCCACGCCACGCAGCGCTCGATGCCCATGCCGAAGCCGGAGTGCGGCACGCTGCCATAACGGCGCAGGTCCAGATACCACTTGAAAGCCTCCAGGGGCAGATGATGCTCTTCAATGCGGCGCCGCAGCAGATCGTAGTCGTCGACGCGCTGCGAGCCTCCAATGATCTCTCCGTAGCCCTCCGGGGCCAGAACGTCCACGCACAGCGCCTTGCTCGGGTCCAGCGGATCCGGCTGCATGTAGAAAGCCTTTACGTTGGCCGGATAGCGATGCACCATGACTGGCTTGGCGAACTGCGAGCTGAGGTAGGTCTCATCCGGGGAGCCAAAGTCATCGCCATAACGATGCGCGCTCTCCAGCAAACCGCGCTGGTGGGCTTCGATCAGCATGGCGTGCGCCTGGTCGTAGCTCAGGCGGGGAAAGCCGCTGCGCAGCTCTCTGCCGTCCACACAGTCATTGGGGGCAGAGCCGGCGATCACCGCTTCCAGCTTGGTCACATCCTTGCCGATGATCTTCAGATCCGCGGTGTGCGCCTCCAGAGCCCGCCGGACGATGTGCGTCAGGAAGCACTCGGCCAGATTCATCAGCCCATCCAGGTCCAAGTAGGTCACCTCCGGCTCGATCATCCAGAACTCGGTCAGGTGCCGGCGCGTCTTGGACTTTTCCGCACGGAAGGTGGGCCCAAAGGAGTACACCCGGCCCAGCGCCATTGCCGTGGCTTCCACGTAGAGCTGGCCGGACTGCGTAAGATACGCCTTGCCCTCGTCGAAGTACTCCATCTCGAAGAGCTCGGAGGTTCCCTCGCAGGCGTTCGGCGTCAGAATGGGTGGATCGGTGCGGACGAACCCGCGGTTGTCAAAGAACTCCGCCGCTGCGCGCATGATCGTCGCCCGTACCCTCAGAATCGCCGACTGGCGCGGTGTGCGGATCCAGAGATGACGGTGCTCCATCAGAAAGTCAACTCCGGCCCCTTTGAGCTGAATCGGATACGGCGTCTCCTCCGGGACGCGCTGGATGACGGTCAGATCCTCCACGTCCAGCTCGAAGCCGGAAGGCGCCCGGCTGTCAGCCCGCACCCTTCCTGTCACCATCAGCGAGGACTCCAGGGTCAGCGTCTTCAACGTCTCAAAGACCCGTTCCGGCACCTCTGCCTTGGGCGCGATACCCTGAATCGTCCCACTGCCGTCACGAAAGATGGGAAACAGCAGCTTGCCGGAGGCGCGCAGATTGTACAGCCAGCCGCGCAGCGTCACCCGCTCGTCCACGTGCTCTCCGATCTCCGCGATGGTGGTGATGCGGCTTGCAGACGAGACAGAGGGAGGAGAAGAAGGGTTGAGGGTGACTTTGTTCTCGATAGCCATGCTCGACCAGTGTACGCGCGACCGAGGGTTGTTTTCCCCTCGGTGAAGCTGTAGGTTCATGGGGATAGGAGTCTTGCGATGAATTGGCGTTTGGGGAGGGTATCCGGATTGATCATGGCGGCGGCGCTCGGAGTTTCAATGGCGGCGGCACAGAGCGGACAGGCGGATGGAGCTCCACCCACCTCGGGATTCGGGCCGTCGAATCCGTTCTACGCGCCCAGCACGCTGCCCTTCCAGGCTCCACCCTTTGACCGGATCCACGACTCCGATTATGAGCCGGCCATCGAGGCCGGCATCGCGGAGCAACTGCGTGAGATTACGGCCATCGCCAACAACTCGGAGCCTCCCACCTTTGAGAACACGCTGGTGGCTATGGAGAAGTCCGGACAGCTCCTGCGACGGGTGACGCAAGTCTTCTTCGCCATCACCCAGGCCAACACCGATCCCAAGCTGCAGAAGATCCAGGACGCGGTCACTCCCAGGCTGGCCGCGCAGCAGGACGCTATCTACCTCAACGACCGGCTGTTCGCGCGGGTGCGGAAGATCTATCAGGAGCGCGCCACGCTGCACCTGGACCCCGAGTCCTTGCGCCTGGTGGAGGTCGACTACCGCCAGTTTGTGAAGGCCGGGGCCAAACTGAGCGACGCCAACAAGGCAAAACTGAGGACGCTGAATGAAGAAGAGGCCGTCCTCTCCAATACCTTTACCAACAAGCTGCTGGCCGGAACCAAAGCGGCTGCCCTCCACACCCAGGATCAGGCCTCCCTCGCCGGGCTCAGCCCCGCGCAAATGGCCTCCGCTGCCCTTTCCGCCAAGGGGCGGGGAGAGAGTGGATGGTTGATCCCCCTGCAGAACACCACGCAGCAGCCGGACCTGGCTTCCCTCAGCAACCGGCGGACTCGCATGCAGCTCTTCCAGGACTCCTGGACCCGCACGGAGCGCGGCGACGCCAATGACACCCGCGCCACCATCGCTCGCCTGGCCCAGGTGCGGGCGCAGAAGGCTGCTCTGCTCGGTTACCCCAACTACGCCGCCTGGGCGCTCCAGGACCAGATGGCGAAGACCCCGGAGGCCGCGCTGAAGTTCTTGAGCGCTTTGGTGGGGCCCGCTACCGCCAAGGCCGCCAGCGAACAAAAGCAGATTCAGGCCCTTATCGACCAGCAGGCCGCAGCCCACGCCGGCGGCCAAACCGGCGGCATGGCCGGCGGCATGGAGAGCAGCTCCTTCCAGGTCCGTCCCTGGGACTGGAACTTCTACTCGGAACAGGTGCGCAAGGCGCAGTATGACGTCGATGAGGCGGAGCTGAAGCCCTACTTCGAGCTGCACCGCGTGCTCCAGGACGGCGTCTTTTACGCCGCGCACCAGCTCTACGGGATCACCTTCCAGCGCCGCACCGAGATCCCCGTCTATCAGCCGGACGTGATGGTCTATGAGGTCTTCGATGCCGACAAGAAGCCGTTGGCGCTGATGTACTTTGATTACTTCAAGCGCGACAACAAGGCCGGCGGCGCCTGGATGGACAACTTCGTCGGCCAATCCAGGCTGCTGGGAACCCTGCCGGTGATCTACAACGTGGCCAACTTCACCAAGCCCGCTCCCGGTCAGCCCGCGTTGCTCAGCTTCTCTGACGTCACCACCATGTTCCATGAGTTCGGCCATGGGCTGAACGGTATGTTCGCCGATACCGAATACCCCAGCCTCTCCGGCACCAACACGCCCCGCGACTTCGTCGAGTTTCCCTCCCAGTTCAATGAGCACTGGGCCAGCGATCCGCAGGTCTTCCGCCACTACGCCTTGAACTACAAGACCGGCGCTCCCATGCCGCCGGAGCTGGCAGACAGGATGCGCCAAGCCGCCAAGTTCGACCAAGGCTATCTGGTTACAGAGGCGCTGGCCGCCTCCGAGCTGGATATGCAGTGGCACCTGTTGCCGACCGGTGCGCCCTTGCAAAACGTGGACGAGTTCGAGCGCCAGGCGCTCACGCGCACCCATCTGTATCTCGAGGCGGTGCCCCCGCGCTACCGCTCCAGCTACTTCCTGCACATCTGGGCCAACGGTTACGCAGCCGGTTACTATGCCTACGCCTGGACCCAAATGCTGGACGACGATGCCTTCCAGTGGTTTCAGGACCACGGCGGCCTCACCCGCGCCAACGGCGACCGCTTCCGCAGGATGGTGCTCTCGCGCGGCAATACCGAGGACCTGGAAACGATGTACACCCGCTGGCTGGGCACCCAGCCCAGCGTGGAACCCATGCTCAAGGACCTGGGCCTGGTCAACAACACACAGTAAGGTTTTCAGCCAAGGCGCAAAAGGAAGAGGTCGAAGTCAAGCCACGGATCGGGCAGCCACGCCAGGAGCAAGGCTGACCCGTGCTCCATCCCGCTCCGCCATCGCGGGCGCGCGATGATTCGGCCACTGTGCAGCGCCCCACCGGATCCAACCGCCAGCGGCTGAGCGCCACCGCGCCGCCCGGTGGATGTTCCTTGCGCAGATCCTTTCGTATTCGCAGATCCTTCCGTGTTCATGGCGTTGTTCCTGTGGGTGAGCCGGCGACCGCTTGCAGCGCCGCACGAGCCGCCTGCAAGATCAGTTCCACCTCTTGATCCCCGTGCGCCGCGCTCACAAACGCCGCCTCGTACTGGCTCGGTGGCAGCCAGACGCCGTGCTCCAGCATGGCCCGGTGAAACCGAGCGAAGGCCGCCGCGTCCGAGCTGGAAGCGGAGGCGAAGTCCTGCACCGGGCGCGGAGTAAAAAACCATGTGAACATGCTCCCTACGCGATTGGAGGTGAGCGCAATGCCCTTTTCGGCCGCCAGCAAAGCCACGCCCTCCTGGATGGCCGCCGTGGTCTTCTCCAGCCGGCGATACAACTCGCCGCCGCCGGCGAGCAGCGCGGTCAGCATCGCAACTCCGGCAGCCATCGCCAGCGGATTGCCGCTTAGCGTGCCTGCCTGGTACACCGGGCCCAGCGGAGCCAGGTAGTCCATCACCTCCGCGCGCCCGCCCAGTACACCCACGGGAAGACCGCCGCCCACAATCTTTCCCAGGGTGGTCAGATCCGGCGGACCGTCGAGTTCGCCGGCAAAGCGCTCCTGAGCTCCGCCGGCTGCCAGCCGGAAGCCAACCATCACCTCGTCGAAGATCAGCAGCGTTCCGTGCCTGCGGGTAAGCCGTCGCAGTCCCGCCAGGTAGCCGGGCTGGGGCGGGATGACGCCCGCATTACCCACCACCGGCTCCAGGATGACGGCCGCAATCTGCTCCGGATGCAGCGCAAAAGCCGCTTCAACCGCCGGCAGATCGTTGTAGCGCAGAGCCAGGGTATGCATCGCCGTCTGTTCCGGAACGCCCGCCGAGCCGGGGATGCCGAAGGTCGCCACGCCGCTGCCGGCCTTGACCAGCAGCGCGTCCGCATGGCCGTGATAACAGCCTTCAAACTTGATCACAAAGGGCCGTCCCGTAAAGCCGCGCGCCAGGCGAATGGCGGACATGCAGGCCTCCGTGCCGGAGCTGACAAAGCGCATCTTCTCCATCGATGGATAACAGCGCTGCACCAGCTCCGCCAGATCCGCCTCCGCCGCCGTGCTGGCGCCGAAGGAAGGGCTTTTGCCGGCAGCCTCTCGAATCGCTTGCACCACCGGCGGATAGGCGTGTCCCAGCAGCATCGGCCCCCAGGAGCCAAACAGATCGACGTAGCGATTGCCGTCGGCGTCCTGAAGGTAGGCGCCCTCGGCCTGATCGACAAATGGCGGATGCCCACCCACGGCGCGAAAGGCGCGCACCGGCGAGTCCACTCCTCCAGGCAGAAATCTCTCCGCGCGCGTCTGGAGCTGCGCCGAACGTTCCCTTGAAATGGCCATGCTGCCCAGTATAAAAGCCGGCCGATAAGGAGAACGCTGCTCGCGGACGACCTGCCGGCGCTCATCTTCCGTTAACCGGCGAGCCGATTGCCCGTCACAGGACGGCCCACAAATCCGGCTGGTAAGCTTGAAAGCTGCATCGTCATTCAGCCCCCACAAGGTGGCCTCCGTGGCAAAGTCCGTCTCCGGCAACGTCGTGCCCTGGCTGCGCGAGCCTGATGCTCCTCAGAAGCCGCGCGCTTCCCACGAGCCGCAGGCCCCCAACGAGCCCTCGTCGATCCCGGGAGCCGCTCGGCCGACGGCGGCCCGCAGCCGGGCAGCGCTGCCGGAAGACCCCAGTCTGGTGCCTGCCGGCCGCCAGGCGCTCTCCCGGGAGCGTATCAAGGGCCTGGCACGCCGCACCTTCAACCGCAATGTGCTGAGCGAGATCGGCGGCTTCTCCGGCATGTTCACCGTGGACAGGGAGCGCTTTCCCGACCCGGTCCTGGTCGCCTCCAGCGATGGGGTCGGCAACAAGCTGGAGCTGGCCATCCGGCTCGGCCTCCACTCCAGCGTCGGCGCCGATCTGGTCAACCACTGCGTGAACGACATCGCCATCCAGGGCGCCACGCCGCTGTTCTTCCTGGACTACTTCGCCACGGGTCTTCTGGATCCGGATGTGGTGCAACAGGTGATCAGCGGCCTGGTGGATGCCTGCAAGGCCAACGGCTGCGCCCTGCTGGGAGGCGAGACCGCCGAGACACCCTGGCTCTATCGCGCGGGTACCTATGAGCTGGCCGGCTTTCTCACCGGCGCCGTCAGCCGCTCCCAACTGCTCACCGGCGCCGCCATCCGCGAAGGCGACTGCCTGTTAGGCCTGGCGGCCAACGGTCTGCACACCGCCGGTTACTCCTTCGCGCTCCAACTGCTGCTCAAGGGCGCAAGCTACCGGCCGGAGCAGTACGTGAACGAGATCGGCGACAAGGTGGGCGCCGCTCTGATGCGTCCCCATCGCAGCTATCTGGCTCCAATCCGCAAGCTCATTCAGGCCGAGGCCGTCAGCGGCTTCTCTCACATCACCGGCGGAGGGCTGACGGAGAACCTTCCCCGCATCCTTCCCCGCGGACTCTGCGCCCAGATCGACCTCTCGGCCTGGGAACCCCCGCCCCTGTTTTCCCACCTCCAGCATCTGGGCGGCCTGCCGATGGAGGAGATGTTGCGCACCTTCAACATGGGTATCGGTCTGGTCGCCGTGGTTCCACCGGGCAGGCTGAAGAAAGCGCAGCAGACGCTGAAGCGGATCAATGAGCACTCCTGGGTGGTGGGACGGGTTCTACGCAGAGCTTCCTCCCGCGTCGTCTACTGTTAGACCATTTTCCCTGATGATGGGTGTACGGAAGCGGGCGTTCCGTGGCGTTTTCATTGAGGAAAACGCCCACAGGAGTCGTTCCCCTTGCTTACACCTTCAGGGAAAATGGTCTAGCGCGGAGCCAAAGAGCCACGAGATGCACGGGCGGGGATGACCTTCCGCGAGCTGCCGTCCGGGGCGAAGCACTGTCTGGAGTCGCCCCTGGGATCCCGCAAGCCCGGGTCTCAAAAAAAACCGAGATGGGAGGCACGCAATTCAATCGGAGAAGGGACGGGAAGCACGACAATCGCCCGTTCTCACCTCCTGTGGCCTCCGCCAGGCGGGGGAATCTCCCCGGACGGAACCAATGCCAGCGATGGGGTCCCGCTCCGGAGAGGAACAACGTCCTGACCTTGCTCCAGGCGGCCGCTTCCGGTTGGTAGTGGAGAGAACTTCAGTGGGCTGAAGCAGCCATGCCGGCAAACTGGGTGCGGTAGACGATGACGCCCAGGATCAGCACCAGGGCCTGAAAGTAGAAAAAGGTCCTGGTGCTGGGCTTCTCCGGCTCATCTCGGGTCAGGCATCGCCAGCCCATGCCCACGCCCACGATCAGAAAGATCCAGATCGTCGCGGCGCCGAACAGATTCCCATTGGGCACCGAAAGAGCGAACAGCACCAGGCAGGTGGCGGCGATCAGCCCGCGCTGCAGCCGGGAGAGGGCATAGGTGGCCTGCGCTCCGTCCAGCCCCAGCACCGGCAGCAGATTCAGGAAGTTCACCCAGGCGCCCACGTACACCAGCACCATGAAGATGGCGGCGTGCGTGGCTACGAACAGCCCATAACAGGCCGCGGCCGCCAGCAAGCCATACAAAGGTCCTGCCAGAGAGATCGAGGCCAGATCCTCCAGGGAGACGCCCTGCGCGTACCACTTCACATAGGCTCCCATCAAGGGCACAAACACCGGCAACTCCGCCCTCAGGCCGCGCCGTTTGAGAGCGACAAAGTGGCCCATCTCATGGATCAGCAGACAGGCCAGAAACCCGGCGGCGAACTGCCAGCCGAACAACGCCCAGTAGATGCCGAAGAAGGCCAGAAAGCTGAGCAGAAACTTCAGCTTGAAGAGCAGAAAGATCGCCGACTTGATCTTCATCAGAAACAGCGCAATCGGAGCAAACGGACCCAGCCGCCGGGTCCACTTGGCCTTGGTAGCCTCCTCCGCCTGAATGCGCGCATCCAGTTGCGCAATGTGCTGGTGGACGCTCTGGGCCTGCTGCGCATCCTGCGGCAGCCAGGCCAACGCCGAGATCCATCGCTCCCGCGCCTGCGCCCACTGCTGTTGCGCCTCCAACTGCTGGGCCAGGTAGGCAAGCTGGTTCAGATGCACGCCGTAGGTGAGCGTCTGGCAGTCTGGACAGGCCAGCGAGCCCTCCGGCAGCCAGTGGCTGCAGGAGGGACAGTTGTGGATGACCTCAGGGGACGCGGGTTCGGGCGGCAGCGTGGTTGTATTCACGGCAGGAGACACAGCACTCTTCTTGATTGTATTGGACGCCCGCGGTCCGCATCGGACGCAGACCGTGTTCCGGCGGCCCCGGCAGAGATCGGAGAGCCGCGCAGCCTCATCCAATCACCCATGAACCATCCGACGAACAGTCTGTTCAGCCCGCTGCCCCAGCGCGGCCTCAACCTGCCCAATCGTATCGTCGTCTCGCCCATGTGCCAGTACAGCTCCACCGATGGATACGCCTCCGATTGGCACCTGGTCCACCTGGGCAGCCGCGCCATCGGCGGGGCCGGTACGGTGATGACGGAAGCGGCTGCCGTCAGTCCCGAAGGCCGCATTACCCCCGGGGATCTGGGTATCTACAGCGACGGCCACATTCCCATGCTGGCCCGCATCACCGCGTTTCTGAAGCAGAACGGGAGCGTTCCCGCCATCCAGCTTGCCCACGCCGGCCGCAAGGCCGGCATGTTGCCGCCCTGGGAGGGTTCGCGGGCCGCCGCGCCTCAGCCCGCCGGGCTTGAGAATGGCGCGGATCCCCGCAGCGGCTGGACCTGCGTGGTCGCCCCCTCCGCCATCCGCTTCCATGACGAGTACCTTCTACCCCAGGCGCTGGACCGCAAGGGCATGGACAAAGTTGTGGCTGACTTCGCCTCTGCCGCTCACCGGGCCGCCGCCGCGGGCTTTCTGATCGCTGAGGTTCACGCCGCCCACGGCTACCTGGCCCATGAGTTCCTCAGCCCGCTCTCCAACCGCCGCAGCGATGCCTATGGGGGAAGCCTGACCAACCGGGCGCGCTTTCCTCTGGAGATCATCCGTGCGGTGCGCGCCGCCTTCCCGGCCCATCTTCCCGTCTGGGTTCGCGTCTCCGCAGTGGACTGGGTCGAGGGCGGCCTCAGCATCGAGGACACCGTGGAGTTTGCACGGCTGGTGAAGGCGGAGGGCGTCGATCTGCTGGACGTCTCCTCCGGTGGCAACGACCCCCACCAGCAGATTCCACTGGGTCCGGGTTATCAGGTCGCCTTTGCCGAGCGCATCCGCCGCGAGACCGGGCTGGCTACCGGCGCCGTCGGACTGATCACCAGCCCGGTCCAGGCCGATCAGATTCTCCGCACCGGCCAGGCCGATCTGATCCTGCTGGCCAGGGAGCTGCTGCGCGATCCCTACTGGCCCCTGCGCGCCGCCCAGGAGCTGCACCAGCCCGGGTGCTGGCCGGTGCAGTATGAACGCGCCGCCCTCGGCCCGGTGCAACGGCGTCAGCCTCTGGCCGCACCTAAGATGCAGGCTTAAAATCGGGATGAGGCGGATGCCCTCGCCGCTTCATCCCGTCCGGCCCGACTCTTCAAGTAACTCTCGAACCAACTATTTACTACTATGATACGTCTCTACCTCTAGGACGAATCGCGGGGCGGAACCGGACTTACTAATGGTCGAATCTCTCCGCGATCTTATACTTTGGTACTGCGGAAGCAAGTGACCTCTCATCACCCAATTCGGAAGGTCGTAGCCCCCAGCGCACCCGTGATTCCGGACAAGCTCTACTTCCGGATCGGGGATGTAGCCAAACTCTGCGCAGTTCCCGCCTATGTGTTGCGGTTTTGGGAGACGGAGTTCACCCAGCTCAAACCGAACAAGGGCGGCACGGGGCAGCGCCTGTATCGCAAGCGCGACGTTGAGGTAGCGCTACGCATTAAGAGTCTGCTTTACGAGCAGGGCTACACGATCGCCGGTGCCCGGCAGGTGTTTGCGGCCGACTCCAAGGCCAAGGAGGCAGCAGAGCCTGTAGCGCTTGCCACAGAAATCCCGCTGACCGTGTCGGTGACGGATCCACGGCCCAGCGAGAGGGCCCCCGGCAACCCGGCAGATGCCGGCGCAGCGGGCCGCGAGGATCAGCTGCGCCGCATACAACTCTCTGCTTTGCGCGACGAACTTCGTGCTCTGGCCAGCAGGCTGGCGCAGCCCCTGGCGCCGGCCGCAGCCGGGAGTCCGCCCGGGGGGCCCATCCTGGCTGAGGCGGGCGCTGCCGGGCCCAAACCGAAGACCATGCGTCCCCGTCTGGTTCTGGAGCCCAAAGCCGAGCCCGGGTTCAGCACCCGTCACACCGATCAGGGAGACCTGTTTCCCTCCGAATGACATACTGTTCTTGAGCCACTCTTCTTCTTCTGCGCCAGACCCCCCCAGACCCAAGGTCAGCCAGGCCGAGCCGGTGGGAAGAAGGCTCGGCCTCTTGCGCATGTTGAACCTCACCTCCTCCATGACCACCAGGCCCATCTCCAAGCCGGCTCCAGGCAGGCGCAAGACCCACACGGCAGGCTCGGCCGCCATTCTTCTCATGCTGAGCTCCATCGGCTCCGGCCTGCTGGCCCTGGTGAGAATCAAGTACGTGAACTTTCTCT
>JAKART010000043.1 GCA_021819255.1 Acidobacteriota bacterium | reverse complement strand
CTCCCGTATGCAGCCCGTAGAGCGTCTTCAAAGGTTCGCAGTACGCCATAGTTTCTATCATGCCGAAGCAGCCGAATCCTCTTGTCTCCCAAACTCAGTATCCTCTCCACCGTCTGGTCGCTGGAGGCGTCATCCACAATGACGACTTCATCATCGGGGCCGAGCTGCATCAGGATCGAATCCAATTGTTGCGTGATATACAGGCTGCCGTTAAAAGCCGCCATGCAAACTGATACGCTGGGTTGGTCGCCGTTGCTCCTCCTTGCCCAAGCGTCCGCCGCGCCGGGCATCCGCTCGCCGAGGTCGCTCAGCCACTCTTCGGTCCGTGCCCTCCTCGACCGAAAGAGGCGGCGCAGCAGGCCGGCCCATGCCAGCTTCCGGATCTCTGGACCGCGATTCTTTGCCTGCAACCGACAAAAGCGCCAGAGAGTCTTTCCCGTAAGCACAAGGCCGGCAACGTTTCCCCGGTACATGTCGTAATAGGCGGACTCGGCCAGCAGATAATTTTGAAAGCGTGCGGGACTCGGCGGCTGCCCCGAGATCAGGGAGAGTTCGTGCTCCAGCCTCAACCCATCCGCAATGTAGACTCGCTTTCCGCACTGATAAAGCCTTCGAAACACAGTGGCGTCCTGGTAGTCGAGCCAGAACCGGTCGTCAAAGCCCCCGATCTGCTCAAGAGCCTCGCGCCGAAACAGGCAACCCGAATTGAAGGCGTGGATCTCTCCAACTCCAACTCCGGCACTGTGGAGCGGGAGGTAGCTGACGCCCCAGGGGCGAATGCGGGTCGGGGACAGCACCCTCCCTCTTTGGCAAAGATGGGGGACAACCGCCCCGACGCCCGTCAAGCCCTCAAGGCCGCCCGCAATCGAAAGCAGGCGTTGCAGATAATCCGGCGGAGCCTGTGTGTCCTGGTCAAGGGTCACGATCCAACGGCAGCCATATCGCATCGCTTCTCGAAGCGCCACATTATAAGCGCCAGCGACGCCTTCATTGCGAGCTGCCGCCGCATAAGCGACGCCCTTTGGAAGCCGATCGGGAGGAGCTGCGGCTGGGGCATTGTCGTAAAGGAGAATCTGAAGGTCAATCTGCGCATTGGGGAGGCTGCCGGCTGCGAGCTGGAGGCTCTGAAACGCGACCGCCTTGCTCGCGTTCTGCCGATACAGAGCTATAACCGCCAATATCCGTAATTTGGATGGATCAGGCAATTCGGTCACACCTACTCTCAATTATTCTTCGGGGACGCCCCGCTGCATCTGAAAGCTGAGCGGCTCGCGTCGCGCCTCAAACCTTCTTGCCCGGCCCCGCAAGAGGCGTCGCTTCCTGCTTGGGCCCCAACGTGTGCCCGCCTCCCGTTCCACAACTTCGTCTGCCTCCGCTGTTGCAGCCCGCCGAGGGATGCGTTTCGCGCGGGCAAGGCCAGCCTCCTCCTCAATTCACGTCGCCTGCGTCGGTCCGCGGGGCGTGGAGCTGCCCGGTGCCTCCCTGGGGCCGCCCGGCTCAGCCAGCACGCCAAGGCTAGCGAAGCATATAAGGAAAGGGTACATCCCGATTGGGTTGTTCAGAAAAGGATTTGTGGCGGACTCTGCGCATATAAACATAGCCGATAGAAAAAGAGGATACGCAAGATCTTGGTTGCCCGCCTTGACGGCCTTTGCAAACCGTGCAATTAGCGTCACAACTAGGGCACCCCACCAAAGCAAGCCAACAATCCCCTGTTTGTGGAAAATCTCGAGATAGACGTTTTCCATATGTTCAGGTCTTATGGGCACCCCAATCCCAAAACCATGCCCCACAAAGAAGCTTGGAATAGTCACACGGGACGATACCTGGAAAGTCGTCACTATACGGTCTGAATTGGACGCTCCCTTGTCGCCTGACAAAGCAAAAATATGCGGGAGAACGATAAGCGCAGCTAGAACCGAGCCAGCGAGAAAAATTAGCCGCTTGATAGTTTTTATCGGGCCAATAAGGACGTAAATAACGCCGCAAAGCGTTAACGCCAAGAAAAAGCCGCGCACACCAACGACAAATAGGCTCAAAAACAGGAACAAAGAGCCGATCTTCGCGGCCCGCTGTTTTTTAAACAGAAGGAAGATGAGAGCGATCGCAATAAAAAGAGCCCCCTTGTAAAACACCTTTCCGCCAGTCCCCTCAAAAATAAAGTCATCCCCACCAACAGTCGTAAGCCAGATATAAAGTGCCTTAAAAGACACCGCTCCCGAGAGGATGCTCCCTATAAGAACCCCGTATCCCGCGGCCATAATCGCTGCTGCCATTTCAATCATATTGATAGCCCTATAGATTGCGTGCCTGCTGTCAATTGTCATCTCATAAAAGGGGAGAACAAGAAATGACAGGAGGGGGCTGAGATCCTCTCCCAGAAACTTCAAATTGGCGTCATGGCCTATGCCGTTAACAAGTCCGCCACACAGCATCGCCCCGAAGGAAGCCAGGAGCAAGGCAGTCGAAAGGCGGATGCGAGTAAGGCAAAGCAGACTCCATATGGTATAGAGCAATACTATAAAATAGAGGACCATTTTCGCCGTCCATGGCCCGACCTGCAGCATTCTTCCGCTGCCAAAGAGCGCGGCTTCAAACGTAACGAGGCAAAAAAGCACCCTGCCCGCGATACATCGAAACTGATCGACAACCGCCGACTGATACCCGACCCGCGCATCTAGCCTGGGCCCCCTACAGTCCGCGACTCCGATAAGGCGCTTTTTAGTCATGCTCCTGGTTGTTAAGGCTGTAGGTTTCTTTGATCATCGTGCTAGGGCAAGTCGAATAGTGACGATACGAGCGGGCGCGGGGAAAAACATATCAGGGCCGTGCGAGGCGGGCTGCGCCGGGAGCCGCCCAGAGCCCCCCTTTTGCGAACCGTCCCCTCAGTGTCCTGCTGGGGCTCCAGCGAAGATTTCCCGGATCCCTCACTCGCGCACCGTCTCAGACCATTGTACAGCCGCGCCGCACACAGGCATTGTACCGTCCCGCTGGCGGGTTCGCCTCACCCGACCGTGGGGCCCTAGCGCAGGAGGCCCGCCTGCTGGTTTGCATGTAGTCGGTACGTGAGTAGACCCTCCTCAGCTGGCACGAAGCGCGAATGGGAAGCCGCCATGCGCGCCATCCACTCGTCATTTCTCGGGGAACGGGGGGTGTCAGAAGCCGTGTTTGGGCGGCAGCATCGGCCTGCTGCCCCTTCGCCTCTGGCGCCGACCGCGCGCCCCGGTTTCTCGCGGCTGCGAGTGTTAAACTAACCGAAGAGCGGTCGGACGGGACGAACGCATGGTGGTGTAGCTTAGCGGTGAGCGGTGTCCGGATGAGCGGGGACCGAGCTCGGAAGGTGTTCATGGATCAAAATTCACCACTAGTAACGGCTGTGATCCCGGTATATAACCACGAACGATACGTGGCAGCAAGCATTTCGAGCCTCATTGACCAGACCTATACGGAGATCGAACTGATCGTCATCAACGACGGCTCCCGCGATGACTCCCATCGCAGGACCCTGGAGTTGAAGGAGCGATGCGAGGAGCGGTTCGTTCGATTCATTTACATCTGCCGCGAGAACAAGGGGCTCGCCGCCACGCTGAATGAGGCATTGGAGCTGGCCAGTGGGGAGTTTTTTTCCATTCTCGCCTCTGACGACATCGCTCTCCCAAACCGAGAGGAGTTGCTGGTCGGGGCTCTTTCGTCCCGGGACGAGAGCTATGCAGCGGCGTTCGGTGATGCTCTGCTCATCGACGGCAGCGGCGAGAGGATCGCCCTGGATGGGGGACGCAAAGCTATCCCCTTTTCAGCGCGGTCTTCCGGCCAAATCTTTTCAACCTGCTTCGCGCTCCATACTGCAGGCATGCAGGGATTCGACTATCGAGGCGAACAGTTCGGCTCCTATCCGTCCCTGCTCTGCAATAACTATCTCCCGGCCATGTCGACCTTAGTTCGGACGCGGTGCATCCGTGAAGTTGGCGGTTGGACGGACGGCAATACTGTCGAGGACTGGGAACTCTGGCGCAAGCTGGCCAAGAGATATAGGTTTGTTCTGGTCGACCAGCCGGTCGCCTGTTATCGCTGGCACGAGTCGAACTCCGTGAAGACGGTCAGCGACCGGCTGAATCTCTCCACTTATGCGCTGTTGGGCAACGAGAGGGAGTATTGCGAGCAACGCGGCCTGACTGAAAAATGGAGGCGAGCTCAGGCACGGCTGCTGCTCCCCGTTCTGTGGGGCCGCCGCATCCCTCTCAGAACAAAGCTTGAGCTCCTTTACCGCTCCGAACTAACCCAGTCGCTACCCTATCTCACAACCGAAGTGATGCGCAGGCTGTCGCGTTGACTCTCACACGGGAATCAGCGTTTTGAATTTCTCCCTCTTCCTGTCGTCCACCGGCGCGCGATCTGCCCCAGGCGTCCGACCGGTCCGCTCAGCGCGCTCATATGGGAGATTCTACCCAACGCAAAGACCGCCAGCCAGACTGCCAAACCCACCCCGAGCAGCATACCCCAAGGGTGGAGGATGGCCAGTCCCCAGGCCAGGACGCAGGCCACAAAGGCGCCGACGGTGAGTCGGGAGACGGAGCGCGACCAACGGAAGGCGACGCGGCGGCGAGCCAGCCAATAGACCAGCGGAAGGTAAGAGGCATACGTTGCCAGATACGAGATTCCCGTGATCTGCAGACCCACGACGGGGGCGAGCAGGACGATGAGCATGGCTGTCAGCAGGTTGGTGACGCTCTCTGACCAGAAGAACGCCTTTCCGTCTCCTGCGGCGAGCAGGACGAAGCCGAGCGGCCAGCTCGCAACCTTGAGAACGTCTCCCAGCACCTGCCAGCGCAGCAGGATCACGGCCGGTGCGAACTGCGCCGAGTAGAGCAGCCGCATCGCCCACGGGGCGATGGCCATCATGGCGACGAATACGGGCGTGCTGAGCAGCAGAGCGACCTCGCTCTGCTCGTTCACCAGACGGCTTGCGCCTTCACGGTCATCAATCACACTCGTAAGGCGAGGATAGTAGTCGGTAGCCATGGCAGTGAGGATGAATGAGATGTAGTAGGTCGAAATCGTCCAAGCCGCCTGGTACTGCCCGAGCGGCCCCGGACCCAGAGATTTGCCCAGGTAGACGCGGATCCAGAGCTGGGTGAGGGTGAGGGACAGACCGCCGCCGACATAGGCTACGCCGAGGCGCAGCAGAGCAGACCACTGCTGAGCGAGTTCAGGCCAGGCGATGGTGTGCTTCTCAGGCCTGGGTAGCCGGGATACATAAAATTGGCCTGCGGCGAAGTTGGCGAAGGCGCCAACGAGGGCGTATCCGACAAGGCCGTGCCAGCCCCACTTCCAGAGGCAGGCGATGCCGAGAGCGGCGTTGAGGACGGCAGCCCAGATGGTGACACGGGCCAGGTCCCCAATCCGGTACATGCCCTGCAGCAGTGCCGACTGTGAAGCCGCCACCACCAGGAGCCCCACTCCGAGGGCCAGCCAGCCGACGGCCGAGGCATAGGAGCTGCTACCGAGAACCAGGCGCGCCAGGACAGAACGCAGAGACCAGACCGCGAGCATGGCCGCCCCTGCCAGGACCAGAGTGCCCCAGAACATCGCTCGGCGGGCCACGGCAATTGCCCGGGCGTCCTGCTTCGTGAACGCCTCGGCGATCTGCCGGGTGCCAACCGTCCCCAACCCCATGGTTGCCAAAGTCCCGGCGGTGTTGAGGAAGCCGGAGTACAGGCTTGCGACTCCCACGCCTGTGGGGCCGAGAATCAGGGCAAGAACCTTGGTCCGGACCAGCCCGATGCCGACCCTCGCGATCGAGGATCCGCCGATGATCGAGGAGTTCTTCAGGATGCGACGGTAGGAGCTCGTCGTCTCCGTCATTCGCGAGTTACCGCGCGGACCGCGGCGATGACCGCATCCACGCTCCCCTCATCCATCTGCGGCCCCATGGGCAGGCTCAGCACCGTCGTAGCCATGCGCTCCGCGATTGGGAACTGCCCCTCCTTCCAGCCGAGGTCGCGATACGCATCCTGCAGGTGTGGCGGGATCGGATAGTGGATCTGAGTTCCGATGCCAGCATCCAGAAGACGCGACTGGAGGAGATCACGTCGCGCGGACCGGATGACGTAGAGATGCCAGACGGGATCCGCCCAAGAGGGAACCTGGGGAAGCAACAGGCCCGTCTCGGCAAGTTCCGTCTGGTATCGCTCCGCAATGGCTGTGCGACGCGCATTCCACTCCGGGAGCCGCCGCAGCTTCACCCCAAGACTGACAGCCTGCACCGGGTCGAGCCGGCTGTTGAACCCGCGCATGCGATGAACGTACTTCGTTGTCGACCCATAGTTCCGCAAGGCGCGAATCCGCTCTGCAAGCTCCGCATTGTTGGTGGTGACAGCGCCTGCATCTCCGAACGCACCGAGATTCTTCCCCGGATAAAAGCTCCATGCCACCAAATCGCCGTGGCCGCCGATCGGCTGGCCTTTATAGCGCGCGCCCTGGGACTGGGCGGCGTCCTCCAGAACAAACAGGCTGTGGCGGCGGGCGATCTCCAGGATCGGATCCAGATCGGCCGGCTGACCATACAGGTGGACGGGAATGATAGCCCGCGTGCGCGGTGTGATGGCAGACTCAATTCGTGTGGGGTCGAGATTGCACGTTGACTCAAGAGGCTCTACGGGAACCGGTACGGCTTCGCACTGGCTCACTGCAAGCCACGTGGCAATGAAGGTATTGGAAGGAACGATCACCTCGTCACCAGGACGAATCCCCAGGGCAACAAGGGCCAGGCGAAGGGCGTCCAGGCCATTGGCCACGCCGATGCAGTGCTGAGCCCCGACGAAATGGGAGTAGTCCGCTTCGAAGGCTTCCACATCCTTGCCTCCGATATACCACCCCGAACGAAGCGAGTCGAGGATGGCAGGCTCCAGTTCGGCCTGCAATTCAGCGTATGCAGGCGCAAGATCGAGAAATGGCACCTTCATGCAACCCCTTTGGCGTGGAGAAAGTCGTTATAGTCGCGGTAGTAGTCAGCCTCATCATAGCGATTGGAGGCGAGCACCATGCAGACCGAGCCCGAGGAGAAGTTATCCAGCTCCCTCCAGATCATGGGACACACATACAGGCCGTAATAGGAACGGTTCAGATGGAACCGCTTCTTCTCATATCCGTCATCCAGCACAACATCAAAGCTGCCCGACATGGCGACGATGAGTTGATGCAGCCCCTTGTGCGCATGGCCGCCCCGCTCCGCTCCGCCCGGCACATCATAGAGGTAGTACACGCGGGCGATGTCAAAGGGAACGTGATTTCTGCCTTCGACGAAGGTGAGGCTGCCGCGGGGATCGTCGATCTTTGGCAACTCGATTGTTCGACAGAGCTCCAGATTCATAAGCCTGCTAGCCCACCGATTTCCTTACCGGCTGCGCCGGATTGCCGCGAACGACGGCTCCCGGGGCAACATCTTTTGTCACGACCGACCCTGCTCCGATCATGCATCGACTCCCCAAAGTCAGCCCCGGCAGGATCACTGCACCGGCGCCGATTGAGACCCAGTCTTCGATGATCGTGGATAAAAACCGGTCAGGATATTGCTTGCTGCGGGGGTGTTTGTCATTCGTGAAGGTGACGTTCGGCCCGATGAAGACGTCATTGCCAATCCGCAAGCCGTCATACAGCCGAACACCGTTCTTGACGGTCACCCGATCGCCCATCACCACATCGTTCTCGATGAACACATGCGAACAGATGTTGCAATCCGAACCCACCGAGGCGCCGGGGAGCACGACGACGAACTGCCAGACCTTCGTGCCGTCACCGATTTTCGATGTAGCCACATCTGCCAGCCTGTGGACGAAAGGCGGCGCGTCGTTCTTCCCCATTTTCCCCCCAGGGCGCCGGGACCGAGCGCCTACATGACTTGGATGCAATCAGGCTCGCGGCGCGAGCCTCCCTTGAGCTTTCGTTGTTTAAATTATTCCGCAAACGGGGAGAGGGGGCAAGGGAGGCTGAGTGTCTGGTTGCGAGGGTTCAACGGGTTGCTGTCCATCTGAGCGAGGGCGAGGAATTCGGCTGCGACGAGCAACCCGGTTCATTGGAGGTCGGATGGACCACCAGCGTCTTGCCCGCCATCTCGGCCGCGGTGCGGGCTACCTCAGGCGCGGCGGACCCTGGTTCAAGGCCAACGACCGCAATCAATCCCACGAGCCAATGCACCTCCCGGCAGACGCCAAGGGTCGCCCTCCGGACGAACGCGGAGCAACGGGCCATAAAGCGAAAGAACATCACCGCCTGAATACGGCGGCGCCAACCCTCCCGGACCGGGACAAGAAACCAGCGGCTCGGAGCTTGTCGTGGCGACCGAAGGACCCTCACCAGAATTGCGAGACAGTTCCAGGACCTCGGCTGGCTTGGCCCGGACAGCTACATAGCCTCTCTCCCCTCAGGAGCGAGCAGAACCTCTGAATCAAAGATACTGATAGGATGTATAGGTACGTAGTATTGCGTATCTTGCGTGGGTGAGATATGAAGATGCAGGTCATCAGTGCCTCCGATCTGGCGCGAAACACGAGCGCCGTTCTGGAGCGGATTCTCACCGGCGAAACGCTCAGCGTGATGCGGAATCACACGGAAGTCGCCCACATCGTTCCCGCCCGGCGGAGGATGACCGCCGCGCAGGCGGTCGCCGGCCTGGCCGGCAAGCTGACCCCCGCCCAGGGAAACTCCTGGCTCAAGGACAGCCACGGAGAGTTCGATGAAGAAGTGAAAGACCCATGGGGATGATCTTCGACACCTCCATATGGTTAGGGCTGGCCGGCGGGGAGATAGCCAGCCAGGCCGTCCTCAAGGCGGCCGGAGACGAGCAGGTCTTCCTCTCCGCCATCTCTCTCGGGGAGCTGAGCTTCGGCGTCGAATCATGCCGCGATCCCGCCACACGGATGCTGCGAACCCGCTTCCTGCGCAGCCTGGAACAAAGGCCCGTTCTCGATGTTTCTTCCCTGACAGCCTCTGCCTTTGGCATTCTCGCAGCCTTCATGAAGCAGTCGGGCCGGTCGCCCAGAACACGGGTCAATGATCTCTGGATCGCCGCTCAGGCCATCGAAAATGACTATGCTCTCCTGACCGCAAACCTCAAAGATTTCGAGGGCCTCCCTGGTCTGCGCGTCGCATCTCCGTAAGCCGCCGTCTTCACACACCGGGGAAGAGAGAACGCTAGGAGATAACGCAAGGGCAAAGATCATGCCTCCGGGGGTTGCTCTCCTGACGGAGATCTCCTCCGCTTGTCCCTCGTCAACCAAGCCGGGTGCCCCCTATCTACCCGCGTCCTTTGTGGAGAGATGGGGGAGGCCCCAAAAGGCTCCCGGCAGCCCAGGCGGACCCAACCGAGGTCTCCCGCGCCATTCAGTCGCCGCCCAGCGCCTGGATGATCTCTGCCGTGCGGCGTACCCGGCCCAGGCGCGGAAAGATGTTCCGCACCGAGTTCTCATGCCCGTTGCGGCCGGTCATCGCATCCTCGGCCAGCACCACGGCGTAGTTGTGCTCGTGGGCGGCGCGCGCCGTGCTCTCTACCCCGAACTCGGTGGCGATGCCGCACAGAATCACCGTCCGGATGCCCCGCCGGCGCAGTTGCAGATCCAGATCCGTCCCGTAGAAGGCGCCCCATTGGCGCTTCAGTATCAGCACATCGCCGGGTTGCGGCTTCAGATCCGGGTGCAGCTCGCTCCAGTCCGGCGGAGGCCGGAAGCCATGATCCGTCAGGAGGCGATCGGTCCCTGCTCCTGCGGAGGAGCGCCTTCCTGTTGCGTTGCCTGGCTGGCCGCCAGACGCTTGGTCTGACGGTAGACGTTGGCCACCGAGAGCGTCCACAACGGCACCAGGTCTACCCCGGGCAGCAGCTTGGCGGCAAAGGAGGGTAAGAACTCCCAGTGAAAGCCCAGAAGATAGATCAGCACGACTGCGGTGACGGCGTCGATCCCATCATCCGCCGGTGAATCGGCGCCCTCCACCAGGAAAGGAAGAAAGACGAACTGCAGCGCGTCGGCCGCCACGGCCAGAAGCAGGGCGATGCGAAACCGCGTGAGCTGCGCCTTTGCAATCGGGTTCCGGCCCATCGCCACCCTCCGCTGCCCTTATCCTACTGCTCCCGCCCGCTTCAACCTTCCCACCGGCCCCGGCCTTGCTCCGCCGCCCCGGCCGAGCGAAGCCACTGCTCCATCTGCCGGTGATCCACCAGACCGGGCTGCTGGACCACGGCGCGGCCGCCGGAGAGGACCATGAAGGTGGGTATGCTGCGGATCTGGAAGCGCGCCGCCAGCTCCGGGTTCGCCTCCGTGTCCACCTTCAGCACCAGCGCCTTGCCCGCCATCTCGGCCGCGGTGCGGGCTACCTCAGGGGCGGCGGCGCGGCAGGGTCCGCACCACGCCGCCCAGAAGTCCACCAGCACCGGCACGCCGGCGTTTTGCACCCCGTCGTCAAACAGCGCCGCGTCGGCGGCCAGCGGCTCGGCCAGCGGGGGGAGTG
>JAKART010000042.1 GCA_021819255.1 Acidobacteriota bacterium | reverse complement strand
GAATCTCCACCACCGGCTTCAATCCCCGCACGGCCATTCCAATCGCACGACCGGTAATGTTCGCCTCCGCCAACGGAGAGTTCCAAACCCGATCCTTGCCAAACTCTTTCTGCAGCCCATGGGTGACCTTGAAGACCCCTCCCTTGCCCCTGAGCTTGCCTTGCTTGACTCCGGCGTCCCTGCTCAGGTCGGCAACATCTTCGCCAAACACCACGATCCGTTCATCCCTCCGCATCTCATCGCGCAGGCAGTGATTGATCTGGTCCAACATCGTATGTTCGCTGGTGCTCGCAGTCGTCTTCATGGCGCTTGCAAAGACCGCATCGGTCGGCTTGAGCGCCTCGGAGTACACCTCTTTGAGAATGGACTCCGGTTTTGCAAGCACCGCCGCCAACGCCTTGTCGGTAGCCCTCTGTACCTCCTCGTCCACCTTGCGCTCCAGCGCATTGATTCCGTCCGCATCCAGAATCCCCTCGCGCAGCAGCCACATCTGCATCTGAGAGATAGGATCCTTCAGTGCATCGGCCTGGATCTCCTCCGGGCTCCGGTAGTTTGTCTCGTCATCGGACTGCGAGTGAGAGTACGGCCGAACCACATGCCCATGCACCAAGGCCGGCCCGCGTCCCGCCCGGCAATGGGCTACAGCCTCGACCATCGCCGCATAGCTGGCCATCGCATCCGTTCCGTCGACCTCGGTAAAGTAGAAGTTGGGGAAGTTGGCAATCAGCCTGGAAATGTTTCCTCCCGGAGTGTTCACCTCAACCGGCGTAGAGATGGCGTAACCGTTATCCTCAATCAAATAGAGCACGGGGAGCTTCTCATTGGAAACCGTATTCAGTGACTCCCAGAACTCACCCTGACTGGTGGATCCTTCTCCCAGCGAAACATAAACAACCTCATCGGGCTGAAACTTGACATCCTTGAATTGACGATAATCCATCCCTTCAGCCGGCTTCTTTGCCGCCTCGGGATGCCGGGAAAAGTACCGTCCAGCCTCGGCGCAGCCCACGGCATGCAGACACTGGGTGGTGGTGGAAGACGACGGAGATACTACATTCAACCGCCGGCTGGTCCAATGCGAAGGCATCTGCCGTCCTCCGCTGGCCGGATCATTCTCCGCGCCTACGGCCTGCAGCAGTTGTTCCTCTACCGTATTTCCAAGCGTCAAACACAGCGCCCGATCGCGATAGTACGGGAAGAACCAGTCATAGCCTGCCTTCAGCACCATGCCGGCGGCCACCAGCAGCGCCTCATGCCCGGCGCAGGAGATCTGAAAGAAGCTCTTTTGCTGCTTCTTCAGTTGAATCTCGCGATCATCCGTTCGCCGCGACAGGTACATCAACCGGTAGAACTCAATCCACTGCTCGCGGCTCAATCCCGCCAGGCTACCCTGCCTTTGGCTCTTGCCCGCGGTGCCCTCCTGCGCCATTACAAGGGTCGTCTCTCCGCCAGTGGAACTTGCTCCCAGCGCACGCTCCGCGGCCCTTCCATGAAGACTATTCCTCTGCACCACAGCGAGTTCCCTCCTTCACGAGCCATCGAAGATTCTACTCATATTCTCAGTCTCCAGAGTAGTCCCTCTTTCCACAAAGGAGGCCGGCTAGCCGGAAACCGGCCACTCGCCGGCGGAGTGGATCTTGGCCTGCCCAGAACGCCAGGACCCTCCCAGGCAATCCCTGGATAAGCCTCATTTGGGACAAGCCTCAGGCGCGGTTCTGGAGTTTCGCGAGAGACGCTCTCCAGTATTCTTTACCTTACAGCTACTTTCAGGATCCCACGATTCGATGATGATCATAATCACCCCGGTTTCCCATCTGACCACCTCGATCCCTCAGGACGAGAACTTCCTAAAACGCATCGAGAGCGGCTGGCGGCTGAACTTCTCCAACTTTGTTCAGAATGGAGTTCCTCAGATCCTGTTCGCCCTGCTCCTGGCCTTCCTCTTCCAGTCGATCATCAGCTTCTTCATCAAACGCCTGTATCGCCACGCCGATCTCCAGGTCGGCAACCATCATCGCGCCGGCCAGCTCCGCACGATGGCCGCCATCCTGCGGGCCACTTCCTACGGGGTCTCCGGATTCTATGTCTTCACCCAGATGTTGAGCGCTCTGGGGGTCTCCCTGGGCCCTTTTATCGCCTCTGCCGGAGTCATCGGTCTGGGCATCAGCTTTGGAGCTCAGTCCATCTTCAAGGACATGCTTACCGGCATCTTCATCCTCCTCGAAAACCAGTACTCCGTCGGGGACAACATCCGCATTGCCGGCCTCACGGGAACGGTGGAAGACCTGAGCCTGCGCATCACCCGTCTGCGCGACAGCGACGGCACCGTTCACATCATCCCCAACAGCCAGGTCACCACCGTTTCCAACCTCTCTCGAGACTTTGCCGTGGGCACGCTGAATATCTCCGTGGACGCGAGCGAAGATCCAGACCGGATCCTCTGCATTCTCCGCAGCCTCGCCGGCTCCCTGCGTAAAGAGGAAGCCTTCAAGGATGTGGTCATCGCCGAGCCGAGCATTCCCGGCGTCGGCAAAATGGACAACTACGAGGTCGTCTACCCTGTCAGCGTCCATGTGATGGTGAATCAGCGCGATGCCGTCTTGCGTGAACTGCGCCGCCGCGTCCTTCAGGCCTTTCAAAAGGAGAAAGTCATGCTCGCCGCCACCCACAGCACGCAAATCATCGCCACGCCGCCCCCGGGCTGCGGCCCAGCCAATCCCGAACCAACCCGGAACCCGACGACCTCCGCATGACCCTCCCCCCTGACCGCATTCGGTGATTGGCTGCATGAAGCCTGGCCCCGGTTCCAAACCCAACGTTGCCCGTCTACTGATTTACAGCACGGCCCGCAAGCGGTCCGCCTGATGGATCGGGGGAAGGCAAACGCCGCCTCGGCACACCACCGCCACGCTTCCCTCCCTCTCTGGAAGATGCGCCAGCGTCTCAGCCAGCGCCGGCGGCAACGCACCCAGTTGATCCCTGCGCAACCGGATCACGCTGCGATTCACCGCATATCGAGCCATCGCCGCCGAAAGAAGCTCCTCCGCCGCAGCGCCGTCTCCAATGACACACACCTGCTCGATACCCTCTACCGCTCGACGCAGCGCCAGACCGTAGCTGGCCGCATAGAGTCCAAAGTGCTCGACGATGCCGGCAAAGGTCTCCAGCGTTTCGAGAGCCCGCGTCTGGTACTCTTCCTCACCCGTCAACGCCGCCACGCGCAGCAGCGCCGTTACGGCCATAGGGTTCCCCGCCGGTGTGGGCGCATCCTGCAGCGGCTTCCGCCGCGCCGTCAGCGCCCCAAGCGCCGCCGCATCCGCCTCGGTGTCAAAGAAGCCTCCGCCGGTCCGGTCATGGAAACGGGCCAGCATCGCGTCGCAGATCTGTCTGGAAGCGGTAAAGTAGCGCATCTCGCCGGTAGCCTCCCAGGCGTCCAGAGCGGCGTTGGCCACCAAGGCATAGTCCTCCAGCGTTCCCTTCACCGGCTCTGCCGCCGTCTTCTCAGCAGCCACTTCACCGTACGCCACCACATGCGCCATCATGCCCTGCGCGCTCCAAACGGTCCACAGCAGCCGATCCAAGGAGCGCAACGCAAACTCCACCGGAGCACTCAACCCCAATATCCGTCCCGCAGCCAGATAAGCGGAGATACACATTCCATTCCATCCCGTGTAGACCGTCGTATCGACGAACGGCGTCTTGCGCAACAACCTTGCCGCGTACATCTTTCGTTTGGCGCCGGCCAGCACCCCATCTTCCTCCGCCATCAACGTAGACCCGGTTCGGTGAAGCACATTCTTCTGCGGGCGATGATGCATATCGCCCACCACACGCAGGTCATAGTACCTCTCGACGGCGGCAAACTCTTCGGCGCTCAGAACCGCAGCGGCCTCCTCCCGCGTCCATGTGAAGTAGTCGCCATCATCTTCCAAGGACACGTCCGCATCCTGCGATGCATAGAACCCGCCGCGCTCGCGATCGCTCAACCACTCATCCATCCAGCGCAGGATGTCCTCCGCCACGCGCCTCATCTCCGGGCCCGCCTGCATGCCCGCAAAGCTCTGCGCCGCGTGGCTGTAGCTCTTCAGCAACTCGCTGTTGTCATAGGCCATCTTTTCAAAGTGCGGCACCCCCCACCGTTCATCCACGGAGTAGCGATGAAACCCGCCGGCCAACTGGTCATAGATTCCACCCGCAGCCATTTTTTCCAGCGTCACCGTCGCCGCATGCCGTGCCTGCTCCGCCTCCCGGCCTCCCCTGGAGGCCACGTCGATCAGAAAATCCAGCGCCGCTGGATGCGGGAACTTCGGCTGTGACCCAAACCCTCCATTGCGGGCATCGAACTGCTTCAGGATAGAGTCCAGCAACTTCTCCAAAAGCGCGACCCCAGCCCGGCCCCCGGGCGCAAGTTCGCCGGCCAGAGCCGCCCGCCCGGAGAAGCTCTCATTGTGCTCGATGGCGTGCATCACACCCTGGGCGGTCTCTTCCACCTCCTCGCGCCGATTCGCGAAGGCATCCGCCATCAGCAGCAACACTCGCGGGAAACCTGGCCGCCCATACCGATCCTCCGGCGGAAAGTACGTGCCACCGAAGTAGGGCCTTCCCTCTGGGGTGAGGAACGCCGTCAAGGGCCATCCTCCCTGCCCGCTGATCGCCGCTACCGCGGCTTGGTAGCGGGAGTCCACATCAGGGCGCTCATCCCGATCCACCTTCACGGCGACGAACCGCTGGTTGATGATCCTGGCGACCTCTGGATTTTCATAACTCTCGCGGTCCATCACATGGCACCAATGGCACCATGCGGCTCCTACATCGAGCAGCACCGGCTTGTTTTCGCGCTGGGCCCGGGCAAAGGCATCGGCCCCCCACTGATTCCACTCGATCGGCTGATGCTGGGCGGAGCGCAGGTAGGCGGAGGCCGCCCGGCTCAAAGAGTTGAACGGTACGTCATGCTTGGGAGATGGATCGCTCATCGTCCCTTAGTCTAAATGCCCGGATGAAACCTCCATCCTGAAGCTCCTCGCACACCCAAGGCGGCTGGTCTCAGCCGGATGGGCACGGAATCGCCGGCTGGAGCCATTCCGGTCCCGGCGCCTGTCGCCGTTGCTCAGCTCCGCCGGGGAGCCGGGCTTGACGCCGCAAACGCCTCGCCACGGCAAGCGTCCAGCTTTTACCCATCGCCTACTTCGCAATGGCGGTTGGATACCACTGCTCCAGATCTGCATGGAACTGCCTCAGCGCCTCGACGTTGAGATACACCATGTGCCCGGCCGGGTAATAACCGAACCGCACGTTCGAAGCGATGGACGGCGGTAGCATCATCTGCGCAATATCGTGCTCCGTGCTGAAAAACGGCGTTGCCAGATCAAACCATCCATTCGCCGAGTACACCTTCAGGTGCGGGTTCTTCCGCATCGCATCGCCCAGGTCGATCACCGTATCCGGCATCGGTTGCGTTCGCCCGAACCCGGGTCGAGCGCCCGAAGGCTGATGCTTCCAGTCCCAGGCCCTGTTCACGCCTGGTCCCTGCAAATCGTAGGGTTCCGAGTCCGGATACTTCAGCTCGTTTTGCAGATAGTTGTGGAACGCACCCACAAAGGCGCCTGAGATCCCCGAATCCGAAGGATCGAACCCCGGATTCTCTCCCGCCGCATCCACATCGAACGCCTCGAACCGAGCGTCATATCGCCCCAGAATCCGGTCGTCGTCGCGGAAGAGCTCCTTGCGGAAGTGGATTGCTGGAATCCTCAGCTTCGAGTCCTTCACATACTGCACGCTCAGCCCCGTGAACGCCGCCACCTGCTTGGCGGTCGCGTCAAAGTCCTGAGCCGAGAGACCATCGCCCTGCTCCAAGGCCGTCGCGTACGGGCCACGGGCAAAATCCCTCGCCTTCTGCAAGAACTCCGCCATCGTTCCGGTGTGAGGAACCTTGTTGTAGTACCAGGCAATCGCCGCATAGCTGGGCAGATAATACTCCGTCGCCAGGTCATATCCCGGGCTCATCACGTTATAGTTCAGGATCGAAGACAGCAGCACCACGCCATTGAACTCGATCCCATCGTTATTCAGCGCGGCGACCAGCGCCGCGGACCGTGGCGTCCCATAGCTCTCGCCAAACAAAAACTTCGGCGAGTTCCATCGGTTGTTGATGGTGATATAGCGCGTGATGAACTTCTCAAATGCCTTCACATCTTGGTCCACACCCGCAAAGTCCTTCACGGTCCCTTTGCCCACCAGGCGCGAAAACCCCGTCAGCGGAGCGTCAATAAACACCAGGTCCGTCTTGTCGATCAAGCTGTACTGGTTCGGCACCACCGTAAACGGCGCCGGCCCGGTAGCCTTGGGACTGTCCGTCACCACCCTCACCGGCCCCACCGAGCCCATATGAAGCCACAGGCTGGCTGATCCCGGCCCACCGTTATACAGGAACGTCACCGGCCGAGTAGCCGGCGCGGCCCCGTCCTCGGTATACGCCACATAGAACATCGTCCCGATCGGCTGGTTGGCCTCATCCTTGATCAGGAGCGTCCCCGCGGTGGCCGTATAATGCACCGTCCGCGAGCCCGCGGTCCAGTCGTGCTTGGTCTCCACCTTCACTTCCGCCGGCACAGGCAATCCACCGCCATCTTTCTTGTCCGCTTGCGCCTTTTCAGCCTGAGCATCAGGACTGTGCCGCGGCTGCGCATCCTGCGCAGCCGAGCTCGGCAAAAACATCATCCAACCAGCCAGCGCCAAAGCCGGAACTCCAGCCATGCGCAGCACGCCTCGGAAACCAATTGCCATCCTGTTCAAGGAAATCCTCCCTAAAGATCTGTTGCCCCAAACACAATGCCCCCAAACACAATGCCTGTCGATAAGACCATATACGACTGTCGATCGCCAAAAGTCTCGCTCCCAGCACCACCATCCGTTCCCCTCTCACGCCGGGGCCTGTGCCCATCCGCTGCGGGCGGCAAAGATTATGCGAAGATAAGCGCAGGCCATGAGCACGCTGTCGCCAACCGAGACCCTCTCCGACCTCCTCCATCGCGTCTTCGGCCACGGCGACTTCCGCGCTCACCAGCAGAAGGTCTGCGAGAGTGCGGCGGCTGGCCGCGACGTTCTCCTGGTGATGCCCACTGGGGCCGGCAAGAGCCTCTGCTACCAGCTTCCGGCGCTCGCTCGCCGCGCCTCGGGAGACTCCGGCGCCGCTCTTGTCATCTCGCCCCTGATTGCCCTGATGGACGACCAGGCATCCAAACTCTCCGCACTCGGCCTGCAGGTCGCCCGGGTGCACTCCGGCCTGTCTCGCGAGGAGGCCCGCCAGGCCTGCCGCGACTATCTCTCCGGCAACCTTGACTTTCTCCTCATTGCTCCTGAACGCCTCCGCGTCCCCGGCTTTCCGGAGATGCTGGTCAAGCGCAAGCCCTGCCTGGTCGCCGTTGATGAGGCGCACTGCATCTCCCAGTGGGGCCATGACTTTCGCCCCGACTATCGCACGCTCGGCCACTATCTTCCCAGCTTGCGCCCGGCTCCTATCCTCGCCCTCACGGCCACGGCGACCCCTACCGTCCAGCGAGATATCCTCCTCCAACTCGGTCTCCGGAACCCAGCCATCTTCATCACCGGCTTCCGCCGCCACAACCTGGCCGTTGAGGTCGTCGAGCTCTCCAAGCCCCAGCGCGCCGACTTCGCCATCCGGTTGCTGCAAGCGGCCAACTCCCGTCCCGCTATCGTCTATGCCCAATCTCGCCGGGACGCGGATGAACTGGCCTCGACCCTTCACCAGCACTTTCCCACCGCTGCCTACCACGCCGGTCTGGATCCCGGCACCCGCGAGAAGGTGCAGCGCGCCTTCTTATCTGGAAAGTTGGAAGTGGTCGTCGCCACCGTCGCCTTTGGCATGGGCGTGGATAAAGCCAACATCCGCACCGTCATTCACGTGGCCCTGCCCGGATCGGTCGAGTCCTACTACCAGGAGATTGGCCGCGCCGGCCGCGATGGTCTTCCCGCCCGCGCCATCCTCCTGCACGGCTTCGCGGATCGCCGCGTGCAGGATTTCTTCCTGGGAAAAAACTACCCGCCCGTTGCCGACCTGGAAAGCGTGGCCGAATCCCTCCCCGCGGAGTTCACCCCCGTCGACGCGTTGCACCATGGTCTGGTCAAAAAACGCCTCGCGATCGACCGCGAGACCCTTGACCGCGTCATCGAGAAGCTGCTCATCGCCGGCGTCTGCCAGATGGACATCAACGGCGACATCTGCCGGGCTGAAGATCCACCCGCCAGGCAGGAAAATCAGCCTGCCTGGAAGTCTGCCTATGAGACTCAGGTCGCCATCCGCCGCGCTCAGGTCAGCAGCATGATCGCCTTCGCGGAGTCCACCACCTGCCGGATGGCCGGCCTGGTGCAGCACTTCGGCGACACCACAGATAAGCTCAAACCCTGTGGCCTCTGCGACGTCTGCAACCCCGCCGCCAGAGAAGCCGCCAACGCCGCGCACCAGCCCCGCCCCAGCGAGCGCCGTTGGCTGCTCCAGATCCTCGCGGCGCTCGAGCACCGCAGCACCTCCACCGGCAAGCTCTTTGCCGAACTCAACCTGACCAAGGACCGCAAAGCCTTCGATGTCCTTCTGGACGGCCTGAAGCGGGCCGGCCTCCTTACCCTGGCCAATGAGACCTTCCGCACGCAGGACGAACGCGAGGTCACCTATAAAAAGGCAACCATCACTTACGATGGCAAGGCCGTGCTCTCGGATGGCGACGACGCAGCCCTGGACACCGTCTGGCTCCGTTCCGCGATCCCCGATACGCGCCGCGAAGCCCGCCCCCGCGAAGCCCGTCCCCGCGAAGCCCGCCCCCGCGAAGCCCGTCCCCGCGAAGCCCGTCTGAGGAAGAGCTCAGCCGCAGCCGAGTCCGAACGCACCCGGCCGGGCAACCCCAAGCCCATCCCCTCGCCCTCCCCGGACTCTACCCACCTCACCCTGGCAGCCAGACAGATTCTGGAACACCTTCGCAACTGGCGCACCGAGACTGCGCGCCCCACCGGAACCCCAGCCATCCTCGTCCTGCCCGATGCGGTCCTGCGCTCCATCGCCGTCTATGCTCCACAGACCCTCACCGCCCTCCACGCTGTGCCCGGCATGAGCTCCGCCAAGATCGACCGCTACGGCGCAGATCTGATCGCCATCTGCCGCGGCCAGGAGTATCCCCTGGCCGGCGCGGCCCGCCGAAGCCCCGGCCGCGCACTTCGAGACCCCGGCCCGCCCCGGCTTCCGGTAGCCGCTGCGGATGCGAAACACAATCCGCCGGCACTGGTCTCCCCAGCCTCCGCCAGGCCGGAAAGGGCCCCCAAAGCTGCGGCTCCTTTTTCTGCCTCCGCCCCAGCGCCGGCCGGGCCAACTGCGGCCCCACCCACACCCGCAACGCCGCAGCCCTCCCAACTCACCCCAGCACAACTCACCCTCGAAGCCGGCCTGAAAGACTGGCGCCGGGAGGCAGCCCAAGCATCGGGCCTGCCTACCTTCTTCATTCTCTCCGATACCCTGCTGCGCAGCATCGTCCTCAGCAGGCCCGGCTCCATGGAGGCTCTGGCCTCCATTCGCGGCCTCAGCCGAGACAAGATCGCCGAGTTCGGCGCCACCATCCTTGGCCTTTGCCAAGCCGGGGCCTTTGCCAAGCCGGCTCACCAACAAGGGGACCCTCCGGCAAATCGACCTCTCGTAGAAACCCCCTCCAACGGATGATAATCACCCTATGGAAACCTCTTCCTTTGGAATCGCCATCATGGCGGCCGGCAAAGGCACCCGCCTGAACTCCCGCCGCCCGAAAGTGCTTCACGAAATCGGTGGCCAGGCTCTGCTGCTGCACGTCATCGCGGCCGCCAGATCCCTGGTCCCCGCATCGCAGATTTACTGCATTATCGGCCATCAGGCGGAGGCGGTCCGCGCCGCCGCCGCCGCCACCGGCGTTCACTTCGTCCTGCAACCGGAGCAGCGCGGCACCGGCCACGCCATGCAGCAGCTTCGCGAACACCTCGCCGCAAGCGGTAAGGCCGTCCCGGAGAACTTTCTTGTACTCTCTGGCGATGTCCCCCTGATCCAGCCCGCCACCCTCCTGGCCCTATGCAACTTTCACCTCGCCGAGCGCGCGGCCATGACCATCCTGACCGCCGTACCGCCCAACCCCACCGGCTACGGCCGAGTCCTGCGGACTTCAGGTTCCGCGCCGGACGTACAGGCGATCGTCGAGCAGAAGGCGCTCGCAACCGATCAACTCTCCGCGCCGGAGATAAACTCCGGCATCTATTGCTTCCGCGCCTCTGCACTCTTCGCGCACCTTGACTCCCTCACCCCCAATAACGCCCACGGCGAGCTGTACCTCACCGATGTCGCCGCCCGGCTCGTTGCCCACGGGGAACGCGTCGTCGCCCTGCGCTCCGCAGGTCCGGTCGAAGAGGTGCTGGGCGCCAACACCATCGAAGAGATGATGCACCTGGACGCCGCCATGCGCCTGTCCACCGCCCGCCGTCTCATGGCCCAGGGCGTCACCATCTTCCGCCCTGAGACCTCGGTCATCGACGCCACCGTCCAGATTGGCCCGGACACCGTCCTCCAGCCCTTTG
>JAKART010000041.1 GCA_021819255.1 Acidobacteriota bacterium | reverse complement strand
CTGGCCATGATCGTCACTGGGTTTCTGCTGATGAATCTCTGGCTGATCATCCTGGGCGGCTTCATGATGCTGGGCGCCCAGCTCTCCAGTTCCCATACTCTCTCCAGCGCTGATGCGGACACCATCCTGGTCCGGGAGGTGATGCTCACCGAGTACACCGTGCTCTCCGGTTCGGATACGCTGCAGACCGCGCTTGACAGCTCCATCCATAGCTCGCAGGAAGTCTTCCCGGTGGTTCGCGGCGACCGCCTGGTGGGCTCGGTAGCGCGCCAGACGCTGGCGGCGCGCCTGATCTCGCAAGGGGACAGTTACCTGCAGGGCATCATGACCCGCAGCCTGCAACTGGCCAGCCCCGGCGACAAGCTCTCCGAGGCGCTGCGCCGGGCCTCCCTGTTCGGCGCCGGCGAGATCATTCCCGTAGTCGAGGACGGGGCGATGATCGGCATTCTGACCCCGCAGAGCCTCTCCCGCGCGGTGCAGCAGGTCAAACTCATGCGCCCGGCCGCAAGCAGGCCCCGTTAGGAGCCGGGAAGACAGCCTGCCAACGCATCAGGCAGGGCAAGGCAAGCTGCCTGCCCGCAGGCGCGACCACGGGAACGCCTGGAGGCTTGGCAGACAGAGCTCTGCTCTTCAACGGGCGCTCCGGCAGGCAGGGAGGGAGAAGATAAGCCATGTCCAACGATCGCCAAAGATCGCAGCCCGAGCCATCGTCTGCGACCCTGGCGGCAAAATCCTCGCCGTGCTCCCTGGCCCCCGGGCTGTATCTGGTGGCCACACCCATTGGCAATCTGGAGGACATCACGTTGCGCGCCCTGCGCGTGCTGGGCGCGGTGGACCGGATCGCCTGCGAAGACACCCGGCAAACGGCCAAGCTGCTGGGCCACTTCGGCATCCAAAGGCCCACCGTGAGCTATCACACTCACAATGAAAGCGCGCGCGCTCAGGAACTGCTGGCACAGCTCGAGGCCGGCGGGCGGATCGCCGTGGTCTCCGATGCGGGCACGCCTGGCATCAGCGATCCCGGCGCCGCCCTCGCGCAGGAGGCAATCCGCGCCGGGATACCGGTCTACCCGGTACCAGGAGCCAATGCCGCCCTCAGCGCGCTCATCGCCAGCGGACTACCTGCCGAAGCCTTCACCTTCCATGGCTTTCTTCCCTCACGGCAGGGAGAGCGCCGGTCCAGGTTAGAAGCCCTGCGCGGCAGCATCCAGGCGGGGGCTTCCATGACGCATCTCTTTTACGAGACCCCTCATCGGGTGCTGGAGGCTGTCGAGGACATTGCTGCGATCTTCGGCCCCGCGCAGCGGATCGCGCTAGCCCGCGAGCTGACCAAGCTGCACGAGGAGATGCTGCGCGGCAGCGCGGCCGAAGTCCTGGCCGAGTTGAGTGCTCGGACGTCGATCCGGGGAGAGATGGTTCTGCTGATCGATGGAAGCAAGACCTCATCGGGATGGAACAGGTCGGCTCCGCCGGAGACAGCAACCGCGCCGTCCCCTTCTGTAGCCGAGGAGGTCGCCAGCCTGATGCGTTCCGAGTCCTTGTCCGAGAAGGAAGCCCTCAAGCGCGTAGCCAGGTCCAGGGGCATCGGCAAGAGCGAAGCTTACCGCGAGCTGCAGCGCGGGCACGCAGGACGGCGTTAGGAAAGAAGCCGAAGATCTTCCGCAGGGAACATGCCGCCGAACCACCCATGAGGCCATGGTCAGTATGCCTGGGAGACCGCAGAAAGCAGATGGAAGCCCACGCCAGCAAGCTGAGAGTGCCTGGGTTGCGAAGCTGAGAGTGTCTGGTTGCGAAGCTGAGAGTGTCTGGTTGCGAAGCTGAGAGTGTCTGGTTGCGAAGAAGAACAGTGCTCGCAGACCCTTGGTCGGGATTCCGGCCAATCCGCTCCCGCTCGTCTACCTGCCCTGCAACCGATCGTACTCATAGCGGTCGCTGGTGGTTCCCAGCGCCTGGTTGTACAGCACAATGGACCCGGCCGCCGCTTTCATCTGCTCGCGAAAATCGTGCAGGGCGTGCAACTGATCCGCCGTGGCCGGAATCTCCAGTCCACTGGTCTTGAAGAATTTTTGATATCCGCGGTCCACCAGCCGCGCGATCTCTCCTCCCAGCACCCAGCCGGGAGGGGTGAGCAGGCGAACCGGCGCATCCTTTTCCGTGCTTGGCGCAATCTCTGCGGCGCACCCATTCCGGCTCACCCGGTAGGCCCCTTTGATCCGGTTTGCACCGTCGGATGCCTGCGAAACATCAAATCGCTCACCACCCAGCGTGGCCAGAACTTCGTCAAACGTTGGGACCGTCTTCATCTTCGCCATGGTCGTTCTCACCACTCTCTTCGCGCTGCCGCCGGGCCCTGCAGGCCGACGGCGGGGCCTGCTTAACTCTCGCACATCTGTGCGCCGGGATTCAACGCACCCCCAGGCCACGCCTGCGGGCTCCACGCCCATCGTCTCGCCGGAACCGGACAACCATGCGTCGCCCCTGGAGTGCGGGCACAGCCTCTGCCAGGATTCATGAACGCCCACCCTTCACCACCGCTCGGTATCAGCCTGCTGGAACGCATCGGGAACACAACCCTGCTGCGCCTGGACCGGCTCACCGAAGCGTTGAACACCCAGCGCCCGGGCAGCATCCAGTTGCTGGGCAAGGTCGAGTGGGTCAACCCCGGCGGCAGCATCAAGGACCGCGCCGCCTCCTCCGTCGTCCGTGCCGCCATCCGCGAGGGCCATCTTACCCCAGGCCAGCCGGGCAGGTCGCTGCTGGACGCCACCATCGGCAACACCGGGATCGTCTACGCCATGCTGGGCTCGGCGCTGGGTTTCCCGGTGACGCTCTGCATGCCTGCCAACGTCTCCGCGGAGCGCAAGAACATCCTGGCCGCTACGGAGCGGAGATCCTCTGGACAGACCCTGCCGACGGCTCCGACGGAGCCATCCGCAGGGTGCGTCAACTCGCCGCCGAGCAGCCGCACCGCTACTTCTACGCCGACCAGTACGGCAACCGCAATAACTGGCTGGCCCACTATCACGGCACCGCCGAGGAGATCTGGCGCCAGACTCAGGGCCACATCACCCACTTCGTCGCGGGCCTGGGCACCTCCGGCACCTTTGTGGGTACCACCCGCCGCCGGCATGAGCTAAGCCCCGGCATCCAGTGCATCTCCATGCAGCCGGACTCGTCTTTCAACGGCTTTGAGGGGCTCAAGCACATGGCCACCGCCATCGTCCCGCCGATCTACGATCCCACCCTGGCGGACCGCAACGTGGAGATGCCCACCGAGCGAGCCTACAGCATGGCCAAGCGCCTGGGCAGGATGCAGGGCGTGCTGGTGGGCGTCTCCGCCACCGGAGCCGTCGCCACCGCGCACGACATCGCGGAAGAGGAGGCGCACGCCGGCCGCGATGCGGTGATCGTCACCTTCCTCTGCGATTCCGCCGACAAGTACCTCAGCGAGCGCTTCTGGACCGAGCACCAGGAAGCCCTAAAAGCTGGTTGAGATAGACCATTTTCTCTGAAGGTGTAAGCAAGGGGAACGACTCCTGTGGGCGCTTTCCTCAATGAAAACGCCACGGAACGCCCGCTTCCGTACACCCATCATCAGGGAAAATGGTCTAGACACGCGGCTGAGGCGATTCACAGGTAGCGTCCAGGGATTTCCTTATGTTTACCTCGACGGCTCGTGGCTGAAGCGGAGCTGGGGCGGCGATGCTGAAGGCGATCCACGCGCAGGAAGACGCACAGGCAGACAGGGAGAAAGCCCGGCAGGTGGTGGAGAAGCCGCGGCGATGAAGCTGGCCAAGGCCGCCGAGATCGCCGAGACGGGCATCGAGCAGACGTTGAGCTACTCCGCGATGCCATCGGATCACTGGCGCTGCCTGCGGACCAACAACCCGCTTGAGAGGCTGATGCGCCAGATACGACGACGAACCCCGGTCGTCGGGGCCTTCCCCGACGGCAAAAGTGCTCTGATGCTGGTGGCCGCCCGGTTTCGCCATGTGGCTGCCACCAAGTGAACCGTCAAACGCTACCTGCAGATGAACAGGCTGGCCGAAGTTCGAGCCGTCGCCTAACCCGCCTTTGCCGCCGCGCCCATGAGGCCCGGTGGCAAACAACCTCAACCCAACGACCTTCCTACGTCACACGAAGCATCAAATGTGCGAAAAAGTCTGGACACTGCCCGGACACTACCAAATAAACCATACTTGCCGAAGATACATCTTGATCACGCGTCTTGATCACGTATACCAGAAAGCAATCACACAGGCCGACAAGAATCGGACACAGCTTCATCTTCCACTTCTCGTCAGCGCTTCACAACTCCACACCGGGTCCAAATGGGGCCATTGCCACCGTGATATACGAATTGAATATCTGGTCCTTATGCTCCTGTGCGAACTTCCACATGCGCTGAAGCATCTCACGCCGCACCTCCGCCAGATGAGGAGAAAGCGGTGGCCATGCAAAATCGCCGCCGTTACTATAACCCTTTCCTTGTTCTACGATGGCACGTGACTGCTGCACGTCAGGAAATGCCAGATTCACCATCTCATGGGGATCTTTTTTCAGATCATAAAGCTCGTCATAGTCGAATCCGTTATAGACGTACTTGTAATTCTTGGTCACGACGATCCGCTGCGTGTAGTAAAGCTCCACACCATTGAGCTGGTTGAAGATTGCATCTCGCCAATCAGCAGGGGTTTTCCCACGGAGCCACGGCAGCAGGCTTCTGCCGGACATCTTGAACTCCGATGAGGGAATTCCTACTGCTTCCAGGAAGGTCGGCGCAAAATCTGTCGTAGAGACAAACGCATCCACCTGACGCCCCGGGTTGGCGATTCCCTTTGGCCAGCGGATTACACACGGAATGTTATAAGCTTCATGAAAACTCGGAACACCTTTCGCCCAAAGCCCATGCGCACCCGCGTAATCACCGTGATCAGAAACATAGACCACTAATGTATTCTCAGCCTGGCCGGTCTGTTCCAGCGCTTCAAGTAACCGGCCAAACAAGGCATCCTGCATCGTTGTTAGAGCCCGGTAGTGCGCAATACTCGCTCGTATCTCGTCGTCACTCAACTGAGCCCAGTACTGATAGCGCATACGTTGATAAATGCGCGGCTTGTCCGCTAGCGTGTCACGAAAATTTGGCGGAAGTTCAATGGACTTTGGATCATACATATCCATAAAGTGCTTGGGCACATCGTAAAGATCATGCGATCCGTCGTTGGATACCATCAGTGCCCATGGGTGCCCACCTTGAGCGAGCCTTTGCAGCTTTTTGATTCCGGATTCAACCGGTCGAACTTCCCCTTCTCTTCCTGCGAAAATGTTTGAGCCTTGCGACGGCAGTGTCTTGTAAAGTTCGACGTTGCCCCAGCCAGGCCGAAAGACTTCGCCGGGCTTTCGAGGACCTGTTTCGCTCAGTTCCGCTTTCGCAGCAGCCCAGGCCTTGTCCGTTCGGTTTCGCCCCGGATGGTACGGATACGGAGTTTCGTTTCTGTCGAGGCCATAGGAGTTGGTCCAACCTGCATCCTGCGGCGATACATCACGAGCGACGTGCCACTTCCCTGAATAGTCGAGTTGATAGCCGGCCTTCCGCAGATACTCCGGGAAGTACTTCGTTCCGGTATAAGGATTTGCGTGGATCGCCGTGTCTGTATTCACGTTGTTGAATATGCCATGCTCGCTGGGATAGAGTCCCGTCTGAAAACTGGCTCGGGATGGGCAGCAATGAGGAGTAGGACAGTAAGCGCTATTGAAAAGCACACCCTGCGCCGCAAAACGATCTACGTTTGGCGTGTGACACGGAGAACCCGGCAATACTAGCTGGCCTTGGGTCTGGTCCGGCATGAAGATGAGGATGTTGGGCCGACCATCTTTCTTCGACGAAGTCACCCCGCTCTGGGCCATCAGCGGCTTTGCAAAACTCCCGGCAGCCAGTGCCGCTGCCGACGTTAGGAAGTGTCTCCTGGTTCCCATCGCTTCTCCTCTTGTAGTTATACGGCTGTTAGAGCCACTTGCAGCGTTCATGCGGCAGAACGATTGATAAGGGGGATGCCGGCTTCAGACTAAGGTTAGGAAGACCAACTCCAGAGTGGAAGACTATCCCACGCCGTGCAGAATGCCGGAGTTTGAGGTACGCCTATCATAGTAGAGGACCGGCGTCATCGTTGTCTCCGGCTCTCCGGCTGCAACCATGCGCCTCTGCGGCTCACAGCGGAGTCGGTCGCGCATATCTTTGCACTCCGTGCGCCCGGCCAGAAGATGCGGATCCGCATGATCCAGCCTCGGCGGATGATAGAGCGAATCGAAATCCTTCCGCTGCCGTGCATCGAGTTGCGAGCGATCGAGCAGCGATGAATGCGTATCCGCATAGCGCCTTGGTGGAACAGAAGCATCCAGGTCATTCTGGTGGTGTGGATCGACCTGCGGCAGAAGATGCAACCATCGTCTATCGCGCTCGATGAACTCCTTGTCGCGATTCGCCATGAAATCAACGCGACACTTATCCTTGCAACCTATGTTTTTGCCGTTGTTCTCCCCATCGTTTCTCTCGTACGGGCAGGTTACGGCTTCCAGAGTGTTCGCGTCTTCCCACAGATCGTTGAAGCCGTCCCGCGACGGCCCTCGATGAAGGCATCCCAACTGCTTCTTTCCCTCGCCCCACTCGGTCCGAGATACATGCTTCTTGCCCATGAAGTGGCTCGTGTAGCCGTTCTTGCGGAGCTCCGTCGCGATGGTTGGCGGCCAAGGGTCGAGTTCGAGGCCGAGCTTCCGGACCGCCGCTTCCGTGGCATATCGCCAAGCTAGAAACGAGGCGCGTGAAGGCGGGCAAAGAGGCTGATGGGACATGCATGCGCGGAAGTTCGCTTCACGCGCGCCGAGGGCATCGATATGAGGCGTCTTGGCGGACGGATTCTTGTGGCTTGCACCAACGAAATCAACACGACATGGGTCGGCGCGGATCATGAGTCGATTCGGGCGATGCTGGGAGGCGGGGGCGCCGTCGATCGCACTGGAACCTTCCGCGGTATTTCTGCCGCCGATGGCTGCTGCGCCGGAGGTGATTGCAATGGTTTGTAGAACGTCGCGGCGGGTTGCTGAAGGATGAGCCGAGGAGTTAGCCATAGCAAGACTCCCAAGATCCTGTTGAAAGCTGCTTTCAACAACAATGGCAACAATCCGTACGATACGAAAGTGCCCAGGTGCGGTGGATTGTGCAGCGGGTGGACCCTGTGACTCTCTCTACCCGCCTGTATGCCTGCGCCATGGGTCGTTCGCCCCATCAGCCGAGTCCGTCTACAATTTTTTGCACCGCCCGGTCCGCGGCAAGCTTCGGCGTCTCATTGAACGCCGGCAAGTTGCGCTGGTCCTTGTCCATCGGCGCAATCCCCGTGGTGTTGATGTACCAATGCATCAGCTTCTCTTGCAGCTTCGTCTGCAGCGCTGCCGCGCTCGATTCCCCATAGAGGTTGTGCAGTTCTTGCGGATCGCTGGCATAGCGATACAGCTCACTCTGTCCCTGCGGACGCACAATGAGCTTGGCCTCTGGCGTGCGCACCATAGCCGCTCGCGCGATCGTTTCCGGATGAGTGGTCTGCAGAGTTGCCTTGGGGAAATATAGCGAGGACGGATAGTCCCCCCAATCCTCGAAGCACTGCGGCTCATACACATTGTAGCCGCCCTCGGCGTAGGCGCAGCGCTCCACATCCCCGCTGGCTCCGTGAATCTGCGGTATCAGGCTGCGCGCAAAGTTGGTGTGATGCGCTCGCGTTCCAGCCAGCTCCAGGCAGGTGGCCATCACGTCATACAGCTCCGTAATCTCGTGGCAGACGCCGCCCGCCTTGCCACCCGGCACACGCGCTATCACCGGCACGTGGGTCAGCGTGTCCTCCAAGCCGCTGGGCCACTTCTCCACCAGCCCGTAATCGCCCGCGTAGTCGCCGTGGTCGGAGAGCACAAACAGCGCCGTATCCTTCGCGCGTCCGGTCCGCTCCATGGCCTCCATGACTTCGCCCAGCAGCCAGTCGGAGTAACTAACTGCGTCGTAGTAGAGAGCGCGCACCTGCCGGAAGGTTGACTCCGGCTGCGTGTCAAGCCAATAGGCTTTGCGGATGGCCTGGATGTAATTTGGCTTGCGCGGCAGCCCGATGGGACGCAAGTTGGTGATGTCGCCCGGTTTGTGCATGCCGCGAAATCCTTCTGGCGCTCCGTAGGGAGGATGCGGACCCTTGATCGGCACAAAAATGCAGTAAGGCCGCTCCGTCTCGCGCCGTTCCAGCATGCGAATTGCCGCCTGCACATAGAGGTAGTCGTTGGTCGCGGTCCGCTCGTACCGCTGCTCACTGATAAAGGTGCGCGGCGCATCCGCACGCTTGTGCTCCCAAACGGGCTGGTCCCCGCGTCCCGTGCCCACCTTTTTGTCATCCAGATAGTTCCATTCCGTCACGCTGTCAGGGAAGGACTGCGCCGCGAGTGCGTCGTTCTTGCCAAACCAGAACACGTCATAGCCCGCCCGCCGCAAATAGCGGAACAGATTTGGCTCCTCCGGCCGCAGAAAGTACATCAGGCTGCGATGCCCGCGCACGCTTGTGGGCCAGCCGGTCAGCAAGCTGCAGCGCGAGGCGCCACAAACCGGATACTGCACATGGCAGTTGGCAAAGCGCGTTCCCTCCGCCGCCAGCCGGTCCAGGTTCGGAGTCTGACACACCTGGTTCCCGAAGCAGCTCAGCGCATCGGCCCTCATCTCGTCGGGCATAAACAGCACCATGTTGGGCCTCGCGGCACCCCTGGCTGCCGCCTCGTGCGTGTCCATGCCGGCGGCCATAGCGTCCACTTGGGTGGGCGCCATCCCCGCCGCAAGCAGGGCCGCCCCCGATGTGCCGAAAAAGCGCCTCCGCGAAAATGTGCGATCCATCTGTCTTCCTCTTCTTGGTCTGTTGAGCGTGACTTCTCTAATCAAGGACAGCCCGTTGCAACATCCCTCGCCGAGCCGCTGTTTCGAAGAGGCACGGCTTCAGTCGTAGCGAGAAAGCCAATAAAATCAGAGAGGCTTTCGCCACTGAGGGGAGGCAGCGTTAGAAGGTCCCCGACTTTTGCAAGCGCCTCAAAATTGATATCGCAAGGCAAATTGGACGATCCTCGGCACATTTGCCCCCGTGATCTGACCGAATTTGGGGCTGGTCATGACGCTGATCGGCGCCAACAGATTTACATTATTGAACAGGTTATAGATTTCCGCGCGGAACTGCAGCGTGCTTTGTTTCGGCAGAGCGAACATCTTGAATCCGGAGAGATCCGTGTCGACGTATCCGGGACCGAGCATGGAGTCTCGCGGGACGTCGCCATAGGGAGTGTCGGGAGGAAGTTGGGCGAAGGCAGAGGTATTGAAGAATTCGGCGATCCTTGCGGTTCTGCTTCGCCCGCCAGGCAAGAAGGGGTCGCCCACCTGATTGGGACGGTCGTTGTCGATACCATCCAGGTTTGTGTCTTTTCCTGACGTGATATCGAAAGGCGAACCGCTTTGAAGGGTGGTGATTCCGTTGATCTGCCATCCACTGAGGACTTGCTTTCCGACCCATCCCCAAAGCTTGACATCCGGCAGAACCCAGAGATAGGAAGCGACGAAGTTGTGCGGGACGTCGAGGCTCGATAGTCCTCGGTCATATCCGATATCGTTCTCATTGACGAGTTCTGGAGCGTCACCGTTGGGATCTGCCGATACGTCATCGATGGCTTTCGACCATACGTAGCTGGCCAGCAAGGAAAAGCGATGAGCAAAGGCACGCGTCACGGTGACTTGCAATGAGTTATACGACGAGTTGCTGGCTGGATCGTATTCGATGACCTGACCGAAAACGTAGCTGGAGGGAGTGGGTTCGTAGGGGCGCCGCGCATTCAGTCCGGCGGTGCTTACGCTGGCTCCGGGGATATAGACGGGCGAGTTCTCGTCGCGCGTAAGGAATTCTTTGCGGCCGACATTGCCGACATAGGAAATCTGAGCTGACCAGCGCGGGCTCAGTTGTTGCTGCAACGTCAGGTTGTACTCCTGATAGTAGGGGATGCCGCTCTCATGCGGAGGGAGCGCGATTAGGTTGGATCCGGAAGTAAAGGTCGGATTCTGCAAATTCACAACATAAGGGAAGGGGTCGGGCCCAGGTGCATACGGATCGACGAGATTCGGAGTCTTGTTGGTGGTGACGGAGAGGAGGAACGGTTGTTGTTCCAGATTTCCGAAGAAGGATTCCTGGCTAACCCCATAAAAGATTCCGTAGCCGCCACGCAATGACGTCCTTCCATTGCCATAAACGTCGTAGGCAAATCCCACCCTGGGCGCAAATTTTGTCCAGGAGGTGAGCAAGATTCCGTCGGGCACTCCGGGATCACCTGAAGTCAGCAGGCCAAGCGGCGCTGTGGGAAAGCGTTTGGACTCCACGTTCGGCTCAAAAGTCCCAAGGTTGTTCTGCCCGGAGAATGGCGGAAACAACTCCCAGCGGAGACCTAGATTCAGCGTAAGTTTGTGGGTCGCTCTCCAATCATCCTGTATGAAGAGCGATGGATCCGGATAATGGAGACGGTGAATCTCTCCGGAGTTCTGCGAGAAGCTGTTTGCCTTGCCGAGCAGAAAGTCGGCCAGAGCGTTCTTGGTGGTGGATCCGGTGAACTGGAGCTTTCCCGAACCTAAAAATATGCTATTTTCAGCGTACTGGTT
>JAKART010000040.1 GCA_021819255.1 Acidobacteriota bacterium | reverse complement strand
GCGGAGATTTCCAGGTTCGGCTGTTGCAGACCATCCCGCAGGCTGGTGTCAAACAACTCAACTTTTCTAAGACTGGCGTCCTGCATCTTTTTACTCTGGCTCCGCGATCTTGCCGGGGAGCCGGCAGGGGGCGTTCCTCTATTTAATCATGCGTCGGATGGATCCCCACGACCCGCCCAGCGCCCAGCGGCTGCTCCACCAGCCGGGCGGAACGAACCGGCCAGAGACTCTAACTGCCCCGGAATGGCGACCCCGGAATGGGGGCTCCGGAATGGGGGCTCCGGAATGGCGGCTACGGCGGAGCCCGCCATGCCGGCTCCGCACCGCTCGCCGGTGGCTGCATGCTTCGGCCCGCGCATGGAACAAGCGCTCAGCCGGGCTCTCCGCTCCGCAGCCTGGTGACGATCTTTGTGGTGGAAGATCCCTCGACCAAAGGCACAATCTCCACCCGCCCCCCGGCTGCGATCACCTCCTCGCGCCCCACCACGGTCGCGGGGGAATAATCTCCGCCCTTTACCAGCACATCCGGCTTCACCGCGCGGATGAGTTCCAGCGGAGTATCCTCCTCAAAGATCACCACCGCATCCACGGCGGCTAGCGCCGCCATCACCCGCGCGCGCTCCCGCTCGCCGACCACCGGCCGCGAGGTTCCCTTAAGCCGGCGCACGCTGGCATCGGAGTTCAGCCCCAGCACCAGCTTGCTCCCAAAGTGGTGGCACTGCTCCAGCAGGGTGACGTGGCCCACATGCAGCAGGTCAAAACATCCGTTGGTAAACACGATCGTCTCACCGGCCGCTCTCCACTCGGCCACACGCCGGGCCAGACGCTCCTGAGACAGGACCTTCTCGCCACTGCCGACACCACTGGAGGGAGTCAGCTCGGCGATCAGCTCGTGCTGTGCAATGGGCGCCGTTCCCATCTTGCCGACCACGATCCCCGCGGCCAGATTCGCCAGCTCCACCGCGGTCTCAATCTGCAAACCGCCTCCAAGCCCGGCGGCGAGGGTGGCAATCACCGTGTCGCCTGCGCCGGAGACGTCATACACCTCCCGGGCGCGGGCCGGCGAGTGGAATCCACCCCCCTTCCAAAAGACCCGGATTCCATCCTCGCTCATGGTCACAGCCAGATACTTCAAACCATGCTTCTCGCGTTGCGCCTCTCCTGCCTCCAGCAACGCCGCAGGCAGATCGGCCGCCACCCCCGTTGCGGCTGAAAGTTCCTGCAGATTGGGGCAGATCATCGTCGCTGAGGCGTACTTGCCAAAGTCTCTGGTCTTGGGATCGGCCAGCACGGGAACCCCGGCCGCGTTGGCGGCGGCGATCAGGCGCGCACACAGCTCCGTTGACAGCGCTCCCTTGGCGTAGTCGGAGAGCACCACGGCCTGCACCCGGCTGAGCATGGGCTCGGCGCGCTCCAGCAGGCGCTGTTGCTCCTGGGTTGAGGGACCCTGCCGGCTCTCTACATCCAAACGCAACAACTGCTGCTGACGCCCCACAATCCTGGTCTTGGAGGTGGTTGGCTGGCCGGTGGTCACCACGGCGGAGGTGTCAATCCGCGCCGCGGAGAGCAGCGCCGCAAGCTCGGCCTTGTCCTTGTCCTCGCCCCAATAGCCCGCCAGCAGAGCCTTGCATCCCAGCCCTGCCAGGTTCATGGCTACATTGGCCGCGCCGCCCGCCCGCTCATAGTGCTGGGCATGGCGCAGCACCGGCACCGGCGCCTCGGGCGAAACTCTGTCCACCTCGCCCAGAATGTATCGGTCCAGCATCAGATCGCCAACCACCAGCACCGACAGCCGCCCAAAACCACCCTCGAGCAACTCTAGAACAGCATCCGTCTCCCGCAGCATCTTGGTCTCCACCCTGGAGGTTTGTCCCTGGCTCCATCATCGCACCGGCGGCTGAAGCAGCGCGGCCCGCACCTCAGCCATCACCTCTTCGACGGTGATCGACATCAGGCATTTTTTCTCCTTTTCCATGCAGGTCTCCAGACCGCACCCCCAGCACTCCACCCGGTGGTAGATCACGCGATGCTGAGAACCGTAAGGAAACCACTGCCGGGGGATATTGCGCGCGGAGAAGAGCGCCACCACCGGGGTGCCCACAGCGGCCGCCAGGTGCATGGGACCGCTGTCATGCCCCACAAACAGCCTGGCCTGAGCGATGGCCGCCGCGCTCTGGCGCGGCGTCAGGCGGCCACAGAGGTCCAGCACCGGCCCTCCACCATGTTCACTCCACGCCTGGGCGGCAGAGCGGCTGGCCTCACTCTCCTCCGCGGCCCCAATCAACAACAGGCCGCGCTGCGGAAACTCCGCCGCCACCCTCCCCAACAGCGCCTTCCAGTTGTCTCGGCCCCAATCTTTGGCCTGCACCTTGGTGCCGACGCTCACAGCGATCCTCTCGCCCTGCCACCGCTCCGCCTCCAGCAGTTCGTCGACAATCTGCGTCTCGGTTGCGCTGAGATGGAGATCCCAACTCCTGGGATCGCGCAACCGTCCCGGGTCTGCGATATCGGCGACTGCGGCCAGTTCGCCGATGCAGCGCGCCAGTCTGCCGGCCTCCGGCTCTAGATTGCCGCTGCCCATGGCGCGATCCTTGCCGCCGCTGGCGGCGCCGTAGAAGTTTCGCTGCATCCCCTCCGTCAGCGGGACGCCGACCAGCCGGCGCACGCCACAAAGGCGAAAGAAGAGTTCATCGCGCCGAGCCACCTTGACGCCGCGAGCAGCGGCCAGATAGACCAACGCCTGCGGCCTCCAACGCGCAATGCTCCACCACAGGCGGAGCAGCTCGGGCAGGCTTCGAGTTCCTACCGCGTACCACATGTAGCCATGCACCAGCCCGGAACCCCGCAGCACCTCCGCTGCCGCCGGCGCCTTGGAGTTTACGGGCAGGTTGGTCAGCATCCGGCGCTCCGCATCAGGAAAGGCCCGCGCGGCCAGATGGAGCGCGGGCAACGCCACCACCATATCGCCCAGGCTGCCCAGCCGATAGATCAACACCCTCCGCGCTGTCTTCGCCATTCTCTTCAGTGTCGCATCGGCGTCTGAATCTCACCAAGCCCCTGCGAGCCGCCATGCCCTGCTTCGTCACCCGGAGCGCCATCAGAACCGGTATTTCCCACGGGCCGGATCAGGGTCCACAGATTCAGGTCCACGGGACCGCATCTCCCAGCCGAGTCCCCCGGCCGCGCGAGAACTGGCGCAGCGTGGCTCCCTTCCCTCCCTGGCTTCCAAGCTCTCCCATACTCCCTGGCCGGGGCAGATCCACCCCTTGGCCTCGAAGCAGGCCTACCGCTTGTGGCGCGCCTCCATTATCCTTGCAATCACCAAGCCATGCTGGACGCCTCGCACATCACCGCCCTGCACGACCGGTTCACGGCCCACGGACACGATCCCTCGCTGCCCGCCGCTTCGGCCCGCAGCGGCTTTGACCAACTTGTTCTGGACCAGCACCAGGCGAACTTTGACCTGTGGCACTGTGAAGATCAGGCCCGCGACCCCCTCGCCGCCGACCACAGCATCGTTCTGGTCAAACAGCAGATTGATCGCCTCAACCAGACTCGGAACGACCTGGCCGAGCAGCTCGATCTGGCTCTGCTGGCCCTGGCGGACCAGAACCAAGCATCTCCTCTGCACTCCGAGTCCCCCGGATTGATCATCGACCGGCTCTCCATCCTGGCGCTCAAGATCTACCACACTCGTGAGCAGTTGGACCGCTCCACCCCAGAGCACCGGATGCGCAACCAGGCCCGCCTTATGGTGCTGCAGGAGCAGCGAGGCGACCTCGCTGGCTGCCTGGACGATCTATGGGCGGATGTCCTCTCCGGCCGCCGCCGATTCAAGCTCTACCGTCAACTGAAGATGTACAACGACCCAACGCTCAATCCAGTGCTCTATACCCGCTCCCCAAAGTGAGCGGTTCCCGTCCAATCCCGTATCCGTTACACTCTGATTTGACCGGCGTCATCCAACCCTCGTATAAAGCCATTGCATACTGAACTCATCCAACCCTCAGCTCACCGTTTTCCCGAGAACACCATGGCAACCAAGCAGGCTTCTTCAACCTCGAACAACAGCGCCGCGAACTCACCCAAGGCTTCGCGGGGCTCGCGAACCCTGGCCGGCAATCCGCAGCGCGCCGTTGATCCCAACCGAAAATCCACACTCGCTCTTTACGAGAGCGCGCTCAAGCTTATGCAGACCGGAAAGTATGAGAAGGCTCACGATGCCTTCAGCCGGATGCTGGAGTCGGCGCCACAGGATCTGGCCGACCGCATTCGCATGTACATCTCCGCCTGCGTAACCCAGATCGAAAGGAGCTCCACCAACTTCCAGAATCACGGAGAGCGTTACGACTACGCCGTCTCCCTGCTGAACCAGGGCAACTATGAGGATGCCCGGGAGCACCTCCAGCAGATTCTCCTCGAGGAGCAGTCGGCCGACTATGCCTTCTATGGCCTGGCGCTTCTGGCCAGCCTCACCGGAGATGCCGACTCCTGCATCGAGCACCTGGCGGAGGCGATTCGGCTGAATGGACAGAACCGTCTCCAAGCGCGCCTGGACTCGGACTTCGACGGCGTGGCCGACGACCCTCGATTTACCGAACTGCTCTATCCAGAGGTCTGAGGCCGCTCCGGCGCCAACCGCTCCAACCTTCCACGCAGCCCCGGGGAAAAGTCTCCGGGTCCCCGTCCGAGCGGAAACCAGCAATCGAACCGCCGGGGCGGTCCCCGCCGCAGCTCGCCACCTGTGTGGGATCTCCCTGTTTCAATCCAACTTGCTCCCTCTGGCTGTTATGCACAAAAATGCGGGAAACATCTTTCCTGCCTTCTGCGTCCGAATACACTGTTAGCGAATGCGCAACTCTCGTCAGCTTCGAGTCGTGGCCATCGGCGGCGGAACAGGCTTGTCTACACTGCTGCGTGGACTCAAGTTTTACGTGGCGCCGGCTCCCGGCACGCCGCAACTTGCCTATTCCGCGCCGGAAACCAAGCCGCCCCTCATCGAGGAGCTGGCCGCCATCGTCACGGTCACCGACGATGGCGGCTCCTCCGGGCGTCTGCGCGAAGAGCTCAACATGCTTCCTCCCGGAGACATTCGCAACTGCCTGGTCGCTCTCTCCCCGGATGAAGCCTTGATTTCCCGGCTCTTCCAGTATCGATTTACCAATGGCGACCTGCAGGGACACAGCTTCGGCAACCTCTTCCTCGCCGCTTTAACCGGCATCACCGGGGACTTTGGCCAGGCCGTTCAGACCAGTTCGCAGATTCTGGCCAGCCGGGGCCGCATCTACCCCTGCACCATGGCCAACGCGACCATCTCCGCGCGCATGGATGACGGCTCCACCGTCCATGGCGAGACAAATATTACTGCCTCCCAACGCTCCATTACGGAGCTCATGCTCTCTCCCACGGATGCTCAAGCTCTCCCCGAGGCGCTGGATGCCATCGCCTCCGCCGACCTGATCACGATCGGCCCCGGTTCGCTCTACACCTCCCTGATCACCAACCTGCTGGTCCGCGACGTGCCTCAAGCCATTGCCCGTAGCCGCGCTACGCGAGTCTTCATCTGCAACCTGATGACCCAGGCCAATGAGAGCCTTGGACTCACCGCCTCCCAGCACATCGAGAAGATCCTGGACCACGCGGGCAGCCAGATCTTCGACTATGCTCTGATCAACACCGGTCAGGTGGACGCCAAAACCCTCGACCACTACGCTCGCTCCGGCCAGTCTCCCATTGCAGCCGACCTGAACCGCGTTCGTTCTCTCGGTGTTACGCCGATCACCGGAGACTTCCTTCATCCGGGTGAGGTTCTGCGCCATAGTCATGACGTTGTTGCGGAAACCGTCCTGCAACTGGCCCTGGAGACCTCCACCGTATAAGATCCCTGCAGTTGTTCTGAACACGATCTTCCTCTGTTCCTCTCCAGAGAAGCACCATGCCCAGCTCCGTCTCTTCTCCGCTCGCTACGTTCGGCCGCGTCCTCTATGCCCTGTCCCTGCTGGGCTTCGGCCTGCAATACGCCATCTACGGCCAGCTCCGGGGCAGCCTTCCGCTGTGCCCGGCGGGGCTGCCGCACCATCACGTTCTGGCCTACGCCCTGGCTGCGGCGCTCATCGGCTCCAGCCTTTTGCTGCTCTTCTCCTGGCGCACCCTCACCGTCAGCCTGCTTCTTGCTCTTCTGCTGCTGGCTTGCTCGGCGCTCCGTCTGTGGCCGCTCCACGGCAACCTGAACGACGCCCTGCTCTCCACCTTCAAGGACGCCAACGCCCGCACGCTCTTCCTGCAGTGCCTCTGCTTTGCCGCTGCGGCTATGATCCTGCATGGCCTTGCCGCAGGGGCCAAAGGCAACTACGCCCTTATGCCCGGCCGCATCCTCTTCGCCTTCGCCATGATCCTCTTCGGATTGCAACACTTTCTGGACGTGCGCTACCTGGCCAGACTGGTTCCACACTGGATTCACGGCCATCATCTCTGGGTGATCGTTACCGGCTTCGCGCTGATCGCCTGCGGGCTCGCCATCGCCACCACGATTGAAGACAAGTACGCCTCCTACGGTCTCTTCCTGCTCTTTGCAGGATGGCTCATCCTGCTCCACGCGCCACGCATCCTGCAACATCCGCGCAGCGGATGGGAGTGGTCCAGCGGCCTGGTGACCCTGGGCCTCAGCGGAGCCTCTTTGTTGCTGGCTGCCGCCTCCGGCGGCGGCGGCAAGCCGGCCAGGCGGAAAGAGCGCCCATGGCGGCCGTAGCACTCTGCCCGCGGCGGCGCGCATCAGGCCGTGGCCCGCGCACAGGCTGCGCCCATGCCAGGACGCCCCTCGAGGACCGGCTCAGGGACATCGATTCAAGGAACTCCTAGACCATTTTCCCTGATGATGGGTGTACGGAAGCGGGCGTTCAGTGGCGTTTTCATTGAGGAAAACGCCCACAGGAGTCGTTCCCCTTGCTTACACCTTCAGGGAAAATGGTCTAGCCGCCGATCGCCACCAGCCCGGACTCCTCGGCTACGGTCCTCTTCAACTGCCCGCAGGCCGCGTAGATATCCCGGCCTCGCGGCCGCCGGATGTACGTCGCGACTCCCCCGTCGATCAGCATCTTCTGGAAGACCCCCACATCCTCCGGCTCGGGCTGACGGTACGCGATCCCCGGTCCCGGATTCCACACAATCAGGTTCACCTTGGCGCGCATCCCCTTCAGCAGGCGCAGCACCTCCTGCGCATGCTGCGGCTGGTCGTTGATTCCACCCAGCAGAACGTACTCGAACGTCACCCACTCCCTGGTTCGCAGCGGAATCTTTCTCACCGCCTCCAGCAGTTGCGCAGTCTTCCACTTGTTGGTGATGGGCATAATCTCCGAGCGCACCTGGTCATTGCTCGCATTCAGGCTGAGAGCCAGCTTGGGCCGCAGCGTTTCGCGAGCGAAGGCCTCGATCCCCGGCAAAACTCCGCTGGTGGAGACCGTCATCCGCGACTCGGGAACTCCAACTCCCTCCACCAGCAAGCGGACCGCCTTCATGAACTCGCCATAGTTCAAAAACGGCTCACCCATGCCCATAAAGACCAGGTTGATGCGGTCCTTGCCCACCTGAATTCGCTGCCGGTTGAGCACCGTCGCAACCTGCCCGGCGATCTCCCCGGCGGTCAGGTTGCGCCGTATCCCCAGCCTGGCGGTGAGGCAGAACTGACAGTTCACCGCGCATCCCACCTGGCTGGAGATGCAAATGGTCGCCCTGCGGAAGCCATTCTCCGCCAGCGTTCCAAAGTTTGACCGGTCGCGCCCGTTCGCCCGCCGCTCCCAGAAGGAAAGCTTCTGGCTCGAAACAGCTTCCACAGCCGTCTCCACCTCGCCAGCCTCCTCTTCGGCCGCCTCGCTTCCGTCGCCGCGCTCCCCGCCGTCCCCATCCGGCATCCACACCGTCTCGACCGTCTCACCGTCCGCCATCCGCATCAGATACCGCTCGGTGCCATCCACGCTCACCGCGGTCTGTGCCATCACCGGCAGCTCCACATCCCACCCGGCCGCACTCAACTGCCGGCGCAAAGACTCCGGCAGGGTGGTCACCGCATCCAGCAAGGTCAGACGCTGCCGGTAGATCGCCTCAAAGAGCTGCCGCGCTCGATACGGCTTCTGCCCCAGCGCTCCCATGAGCCCGGTCAACTCGGTCAGGTCCATTCCAAAGAGGGCGCGCGTCTCCATCCCGTCAGTTTACTTCCCCTACAATCTCTCCATGCCCCAGCCCGGCGCCTCTACCCAAACCAGCGCACAACTTCAACCGATCCTCGAGGAACTCATCGGCCGCGAGCCTATCTTTCATCGCCCGGACCGCCCCACCACCATGGCGCCAAGCTACTGGGAGGTGGGCGCCTCCGGCCGCCGCTACAGCCGCGAGTTCATTCTTCAGCACCTGGCAGCGTCTCCTCCCGTAGACGCCGTTCAGGCCGGCTGGCAGACCTCAGGCCACGCTGTCCTCCGCCTGAGCGCCGACACGTACCTCTTCACCTACACCCTTCGTCAATCCGAGCGCCTGACCCGCCGCGCAACGATCTGGCAACAAACCTTATCCGGCTGGCAAGTTCTGTTTCACCAGGGCACGATCGTCAGCGCCGGCGAGGATGATGTGGCGCCTGCGCAATCATGAAACAATGGGCGGGATGCCCATCTCCGTTCCCGTCGCCGAGAATGCGACCGTCTCCGCCTCCGCTCCCCACCTGCGTGACATCCGCACCACGACCCTTTCCAACGGCCTTCTGGTCATCACCGAGCGCATGCCCCACCTCCGCTCCATCGCCATGGGTGTCTGGATCGACTCCGGCTCTCGCGACGAGTCTCTGGAGGTGAACGGAATCTCTCACTTCATCGAGCACATGGTCTTCAAAGGAACCACCACGCGCTCCGCCCAGCAGTTTGCCCGCGAGGTGGACTCCATCGGCGGCAATCTGGACGCCTTCACCGGCAAGGAGACGATCTGCTTCAGCATCAAGGTTCTGGACCAGAACGTGGCGGCTGCGCTGGATCTGATTGCAGACCTGGTCCTCCACCCCACCTTTACCCCGGAAGACATCGCCCGCGAGCAGGGAGTCATTCTGGAAGAGATCAGGATGGATGAGGACAATCCTGATTACCTGGTCCACGAACTCTTTACTGGCAACTTCTGGCCCCAAGACGCTCTGGGCCGGCCCATCCTGGGAACCGCGTCCTCTGTCTCCAGCTTCACGCAGCCGATCGTGCGCTGCGAGTACTCGCGTCGCTTCACCCCGGCAAACATGATCTTCTCGGCCGCCGGAAATCTGCACCACGAAGCGTTCGTGGCCCAGGTTGCAGCCTCTTTCGCCTCCCTCGCCCCCGGTGGCGCGGAAAAGATGACCCACTCCCACAGCCCAAGCCCCTCGCCGCACCTCACGCTGCGAAGAAAGAAATCCCTGGAGCAGGTTCAGCTCTGCCTGGCGGTTGCCGCGCCCCCGGTGGCCTCGCCGCTGCGCTACACGGCTTATCTGCTGAACTCGATTCTGGGCGGCGGCATGAGCTCGCGGCTCTTCCAGTCCATTCGCGAAGAACGCGGCTTGGCTTATAGCATCTTCTCCGAGCTCAATCCCTTCCGCGATACGGGCTCGCTGGCCGTCTATGCCGGCTGCTCGCCGGCAAATACGCGCCAGGTGCTGGACCTCACGCTCGCCGACCTGACCCGCATCAAGAAACACGCCGTAGCCGACGAAGAGTTGCAGCGCGCCAAGTCGCAGTTCAAAGGCAACATGGTTCTCGGCCTGGAGACCTCCGGCTCGCGCATGTCTTCCCTGGCGCGCCAGCAGATGTACTGGGGCCGGTTCTTTTCCCTCGATGAGATCACCGCCGCCATCGACGCGGTGACCGCGGAGGATATTCAGGCTCTGGCCAACCAGCTCTTTCAGCCCCGGCATCTGGCCCTGACTCTGCTTGGCAATCTCGGCTCACTCAAGCTGAACCGGGCCGACCTTGGCTGCTAGCGAAGAGCGTTCGGCTTTCCAACTCTATCTCCCCGCGCCCTCCAGGAAGAGCTCGGCCCGGCTCCGGCGGCCCAGAAGCCAGGGGCAAGCGCGGGAAGGAGGCGAGCCGGACCTTTTACCCCATCCCGCCGAGTCGGCCCCGACGAGAGATGCTGCCATCCCAGCGCCGGAAGCGTCTATACTCTGAAACTGGAAGATCTGAGCGCACCTGCGGCTCTGCGAGGCATGCATGAACACTTCTACCCATCGTCACGAGTCCGGCTTCACGCTGGTTGAACTGCTGATCGTCATGTCGGTGATTCTGATCCTGCTGACACTGGCGATCCCCGCCATGCAGTCGGTCATTCGCCGCGGCAATGAGACCTCGGCGATCACCAGTCTGCGCATGCTCAATGAGATGGAAGGCCAATACAACTCCACCTATCCGCAACACGGCTTTGCCTGTTCACTGACCGCTCTGGGAGGCAAAATCGGCTCCGGGCCACCCACCGCCGAGTCCGCGCAACTGATCCCGGACGACCTTGCCAGCGGGCATAAGGCAGGCTATACCTTCACCGTCAGCAACTGCGCCAAGACCACCATCAACAATGTGGATCAGTACAACAGCTACCAGATCACGGCCGTGCCCAACTCGGTAGGCCATAGCGGCAACCGCGGCTTCTGCACGGACGAGAACGGCGAGATTCGCTACGACCCCAAGGGTGGAACCAACTGCACAGAGCTGCTGCAGTAAAACCGCTGCCGATATCCCGCGCCTGAGGCCGTCGAAAGGCGA
>JAKART010000039.1 GCA_021819255.1 Acidobacteriota bacterium | reverse complement strand
CGCATTGTGATCCAGGTTGACGATCCGGTTGTTCTTCTCGGTATAGGGCGCAAAATACTCGTATCGCACCCCGTAGTTCAACGTCAAATTGGAGGCTACCCGGAAGTCGTCCGTAGCGAACCAGTCGAAAACGTTCTCGCGCAGATAGATCTTGTTGAGCAGCGACTCAATCGCCGTACTCTGCGGAAGTCCCAGCAGAAAATCGGCAAACCCCGAACCGGTCGTCGCCCGGCTTCCCCGGGTCTGGTCGGCCGGGCTTTCGGTCGCGTAACCCGAAAAAGTAAACTGCCCCAGCGGATCCCTGCTGCCGATCTCGTTCGCCTGTACCCACCGAACGTCAAATCCCATACGCAGATTGTGTTTGCTATGACGATAGGCCGCAAAGTAGGAGATGCTGATGGCCTGGTTCGTCAACAGAGTCGGCGTGGTATTGGAGAGCGTGGCAAAGTTGGAGATGTTCAGCGTCGGCAGACCGTTATAGAACTTTGTCGCCGTCAGCCCACCGCCCGCATTTGGAATCGTCAGGCCCACCGTCGTGGAGGGATCATTGGAGGTGTTCGTAAAGTAATTCTGGGTCTGCGTGTTCAACCGGTTCCAGGTCACCGTGGCGTGGTTGGTGAACCGCCCATACCCTAACGTGTATCCCGCGCTCAGGAGGTTGCCGTCGGTCGCCGTCGTTCCTCCCAGAGGAAGAAAGATGTTGCGCAGATCGCTGGCCGAGTGCGAGTAGTGATAGGCGATGTTGATGTTCTGCCTGAGCGATGGAGGCAGGTTCGAGTTCCTCCGCCCGAAGAAGGCAAAGGGCGAACCGCCCGTGCCCCCCACCGTGCGCACATAGCGGGTGTTGATCGCAATCTGGTTGTTGCCCTCGTTGGAGATCGTCTCGTAGTTATATCCTTCCGCATTGGTTGGGATATTCGGCGCCGGGTAGTACTGCAACAGCGCCAGCGCCGGAGCGGACATGGGCGTGGTCGCGTTGGCCAGATTATTGCCCGTAATCAGCAGGCCGGTCTTCGGATCGTAGATCTCCACCGGCACCGTCACGCCGTTGACTACCTGGGTCGACTGGGAGAAGTTTCCCTGGCGCTCCAGCGCCGTGGGAACCCGCGATGGTCCGCCCAGGAAGGCGTTCAGATTCTTCTGTCCCGTCACATTCAAAAACATGAACTGGCTGATATTCGGCTTGATCAACCCTGGAATATACGGCGACCCGGCCAGCGTCACGCCAAAGTTGTTGGTGTAGGAGGAAGGCTTGGTCTGTGGCTGAAGATCAGGGGACCACTGGGCCGAGTTAAGCGCCGCATTACTGGTCTGATAGAAGATGCTTCCATGCGGCTGCGCTGGATTGAAGTTCCGGAATCCTCCCCGGCCGAAGCCGCCAAAGCCGCCGAAGCCGCCAAAGCCTCCCGGCCTCCCGCCGGCGCCTCCAGGTCCGCTCCTGAAGCCGGGTCCGCCCATCATGCCGCCCAGCGCCCCGGCAGCCACAGTGGCGGGATTTCCTCCCGCCGGCAGCATGCCACTGGCGCGAGCTTGCGCAATGGCGTTCTGAATACGTTGCTGAATCTCCTCTTCGCTGAGATTCGCCAACCCGTTGGTCGCGCCGGCAACGCCATTCACCGTCACGGAATCCTCCGCCTCATCGCCCGCTCCCAGCATGGTTGGAAGAGCCACACCCGCATTCTGCTCGCCCATGGTGGCATCCAGCCCGCCTTCGCTGCTCAAGCTCAGGTTGAGCCCCTGGGTTCCAGATCCGGCACTGCGGCTACTGTTCGGTTCCTCTCGCCTGGCCGCCTCTTCCACCTGGCTCGCCAGTTGCAAGCCAAAATCGGTCGCCGTGGGCAGAACTCTGATTCCCTGTTTTGCCGCCTGAGCCTCCAATCCGTTCAGCACCACCTCCTGCGTGGCTGTGGCGAAGCCCATCAGCTCGGCCCGTACTACGTACCGCCCATTGCGCGGAATCGCCATCGCGTACTTGCCATCGATGTCCGTGGTGGTGGCATACTTCCGTCCGGTCAGCGTGTTGGTCGCTGTCATCGCGACCCCGGGGAGGGGAACTCCTCTGCCCTTGGCCACGGCTCCAGCGACCACCCGGCCTTGAATGGTCCCACCCTGATTGCCGTCCTCAGGGAAAGAGGCTCCGCCGGCAGCTTCGTTTGCGGGCACGCCCTGGAGCGGCGCCGGCTCCGCGCTGCGTGACGCCGCAGAGCTGAGCTGCCCAGAGCCCAGCTGCGCAGAGCTGCGCTGGAGGACGGCGCGCCCGGGCGCTGCCGAGCCCGGAACGGCCGGGCTCTGGGCAGCCGTGCTCTGGGCAGCCGGGCGCTGGGCCAGAAGTACGGCGCCATGCAGCAGCAACCCCATGATGCTCACCGCTAGCCCCATCGCTGCACTGGCGGTCGCTTTGATCTTGCACGCCTCCACGTAGACGTCTCCTTCCGCTTGCGGATCGTGTCTGATCCGCCAGCAGCTCACCGAGGATGGAATGTCTCTTTACCTGATCTGCACTGCGCACCCAGTTGTCCTTCGTTCTCTTTAAGGGAGCTTGGCAACCTGTAGCCGGCCTTATTGCGGAACCGGCCCAGCGCTTCCACCCATGGCTCCGCCTCCCTCTCTGCGTCGTCCACGCTCCATGACCACCAGCTCCGTTGGCACAAAGATTCCATTCTTGACCGAGCCTGTTCCCCTCACCATCTCGCCCGCCTTGATATCGGCCAGCGTGATGCTATCGCCTCCCGGCTCGGGAGTTGCCGCACCCGATCGGCCTGAACCGGCTCCGCCCGGCCCGGCTTCGAACATCCCTCCCATCATCCGGCCACCCCTGCGGAAGGAGGTCGTCTCATCGAACCCGATCGTCTGTGACACATGGTCCGTTCGCTCCACCGTCATCCGCGCGTTGTCCAGATCCACGGCCGTCACCCGCCCCACAATGTACGTCTTGCCCAGGTTTTCCTTCATGGCCTGCATCTGGGCCGCATCCACAACAAACAAAACTGCGGCATGAAGCGTATGCGTGGAGGCATCCAGCATCCCGGCCGCCATCACTCCATCGCCGGCTTTGAGGTCGGCCACCTTCATCATCTCCCCGCGCCCCTTCATCACTCGGGTATTTGCGGTGGTGACCACCTGGATGGCGCTTCCCTCATCCGTCGTCACGGTCAGCGTGTCGCCGTTGATCGCCGTCACCTCCCCACGCTCGCGCTGCATCCCGGCAAACGGGCCGCGGCCACGGTACGATCCCTGCCCGCCGCCCTGCGCCCTGGCGCCTGGTCCCGCCGCCAGGCCAATTGCCAAAATCCCCACAAACACATCTCTCACCGCACAGCGCATCACAAGCTCCTTCTCCCACCGATCCGGCTTCTATAACTTCAAAGACGGCATCGCCGCGCAGAAGACGCATGTGGCGTCAAAAATTCTCACTCGCTCCCGGCAGCGTTCAGTAAACTGGAATCGGAGAGCAACCCTTCCTGAGCGACTCCAACGGCTCCGCCATGGTTGCCCACGCTATCGATCTCCTGAACTCGATCTTCGAACCAGGTAGAGCTCTGGCTGTGTCTCCTTCGAATTTCGGCTCACCACCTCCTTGGAAGTTCCAACGCACCATCTTGTCGCATCTCCGTACACGCTGATCGCCGCGCTCCGGCGCTGCCGCCATTGCAACGAGGCCACGCTCGCCCAGCATCTCAGCTCTGGGAGAGTTGGCTCTTTCTGAAGCGCTCCCGCCCGCGCCGCATCGCGTGGAAGAAGTATTCAACCGGAACAGGAGCCAATCTATGCGTACCCCGCCGATGCATCCCTCCGCCCAGAACGCCCGCACTGCCGCGCTGCTTGACCGCTTCCGCTCCGTGCGCGAGGCTACCCTCCGCTTCACCGCTCCTCTGTCCCCGGAAGACATGATGGTGCAATCCTGCTCTGAGGCCTCTCCAGTCAAGTGGCATCTGGCCCACACCACCTGGTTTTTTGAAGCTTTTGTCCTCTGCGAGTTTGTTGCCGGTTACCAGCCCTTTGATCCCCGCTTCCGCTCTCTGTTCAACTCCTATTACCGCGCCCTGGGAGAGATGCCGGAGAAGAAGCTGCGCTCCTCCTTCTCCCGGCCCTCCCTGGAGCAGATCCTGGCCTATCGCCGCCATGTGGATGCCGCGATCGAGCGCCTGCTCTGCTGTATCCCGGATGACGAGTCCCAGCGCCGCATCGTCCTGGGCATCGAGCATGAACAGCAGCACCTGGAGTTGGCAGCTACCGACATCAAGCACGCTTTCTTCACCAACCCGCTGCACCCGGCCTACGCCACCGCTCGCCACCGCTCCGAATCCGCCGACCGCGGTCTCAGCGGCGCTGGTCTCGCCGAAGCCATGGCCCCGCCGTTGCTTTGGCTCAGCTTCACCCCGGGGTCGTCACTCCGCCCCGGCATCGTGGAGATCGGAGCCAATCTCGACCCGCATGAGCTTCACGCCTTTGTCTTTGACAATGAGACCCCCCGTCACTGCGTGTACCTGGCGCCCTTTCATCTGGCCTCACGCGAGGTCACCTGCGCTGAATATCTCGCCTTTATCGAAGACGACGGCTATGCCCGTCCCGAACTCTGGCTCTCCGAGGGCTGGGACGCTGTCCAGACCAACGCCTGGCAGGCCCCCCTCTACTGGGTGCGGGACTCCTCCACGCCCTCCGGATGGAGCGTCTTCACCCTGCGTGGTCTTCTTCCTCTGGGCCAGCTCTCGGAGACTCCGGTATGTCACCTCAGCTACTTTGAGGCGGATGCCTTTGCCCGCTGGTCCGGCTATCGCCTACCCACCGAGTTCGAGTGGGAGTACGTCGCGTCCGGGGTAGAAGAAGGCCCTAACCGCCAGGGCAGAACCTCGGCAAGGGAGGCGGCAGACTCAGGAGGGAGCCCCCACAACTTCATCGAATCCGGGCAGCTTCATCCCCAACCCGCTTCCTTCAGCCTCAGCGAGCCCCAACAGCTCTTTGGCGATGTCTGGGAGTGGACCCAATCGCCCTACACCGGCTATCCCGGTTACAGACCTCTGCCCGGAGCTCTGGGGGAGTACAACGGCAAGTTCATGAGCTCCCAGATGGTTCTCCGCGGCGGCTCCTGCGTCACTCCCGAGGCGCACATCCGTGCTACCTACCGCAACTTCTTTTCGCCCTCCACCCGTTGGCAGTTCAGCGGCTTGCGACTGGCTCGCGATGCTTCCTAGACCATTTTCCCTGATGATGGGTGTACGGAAGCGGGCGTTCCGTGGCGTTTTCATTGAGGAAAACGCCCACAGGAGTCGTTCCCCTTGCTTACACCTTCAGGGAAAATGGTCTAAGGCTTCTCCCTTGGGATCGGCTACTCTCCTCCGGGAGCGAGATTCCGTTTTCTCCCCACCCCAACCTGTTGTTCGACAAGGCGTCGGTTTAGGATGAAGGCTTCGATCTCTGCCCATCAGTCTGCTCCGGGTGTGCTTCCGAATGGCGGCTCAGCCGGGAGCCCAGCCGGGAGCCCAGGCGCAAGTCCAGACGGGAGCCCAGCCGGGAGCCCGAACATCCTCGCCAACGCCATCCGTGACGAGGCCCTCCGCGGACTCACCTCCCAGCCCCGATCCCTTCCTCCATGGCTCTTCTATGACCAGCAGGGTTCTGACCTCTTCGAGCAGATCACCGAATTGCCCGAATACTATCTCACTCGTACTGAACGCTCCCTGCTTGCGGCCCACGCCACGGAGATCCTGCGCGAGTTTCTCTTTCCCGGCGTCCACGACGCTCAACTCCCCCCACCCAGTCCCTTTACAATCGCGGAACTCGGCGCAGGCTCTTCTGCGAAAACCGGCCTGCTGCTTCAGGCCGCGATCAAAGTTCAGCCGCGGTTGCTCTATCAGCCCATCGACGTCAGCCCCACCGCCATGGCCAAGGCCGCTGAGGCCCTCACTGCCGCCATGCCCGGCCTCACGGTACTGCCCCAGGCCGCCAACTACGTCAGTGGGAACTACGACCTGAAGCCTGCCCAAAGCGTTGCCCCGCACGGGTCTTCCGCGGCACAGAGCTCCTCGTTCAGCGCCTCTCTCCGGCCTCGCAGGCTGGTTCTCTGGATCGGATCCAGCATCGGCAACTTCTCTCCAGTCGAGGCAGAAGAGATTCTCGTCCGCCTGCGCTCCCGCCTTCAGCCCCAGGACGCTCTTCTGCTCGGCGCCGATCTGGCTCCTAACCACCGCAAACCGGTCTCGACCATTCTCAGCGCCTACGATGACGCCGCCGGCGTCACTGCGGCCTTCAATCGCAACATTCTCGTCCGTCTCAATCGCGAGATGGGGGCCAACTTCACTCCCAGCAGCTTCCAACACCTCGCTCGATGGAATGCTGCCGAGAGCCGCATCGAGATGCATCTGCAGAGCCGCATCCGCCAGACCATTGAGATCCCCGCCGGGAGACAACCGCACCGCATCCCCTTCGCAGCCGGGGAGACGATCCATACGGAGAACAGCTACAAGTTCCGCAGCGGAGTCCTGGACGATCTGCTCATTCGCGCCGGCTTCCATCCCCGGCGGAGCTTCCAGGACTCCGACGGCGCCTTCTGCCTCATCCTGGCCCACGCTCGGTGGATGTGAAGGGTCTCAGCCGCCATCCCTTTCCGGGCTTTCATGCCCTGGCGACGGAATGGCTGCGGCACGACAGGCCCGCGCCATGGCTCGCGCGGCAGGATCACGGCCGCCGGTAATCCCCGCTCTTGCCACCGCTCTTGGAGACCAACGCCACCTCTCGAATCCGGATGCCCTTATCCAGAGCTTTGGTCATGTCATAGACCGTAAGCGCCGCCACCGCGGCCGCCGTCATGGCCTCCATCTCCACCCCGGTGCCGGCCACTGTCGCCGCCGTCGCCCGAATCTCCACCCCGCCGGCAACCACCCCGGCCTCGACGTTCACGAAGCTCAGCGCCAGCGGATGGCACATCGGAATCAACTCGCTGGTCCGCTTGGCCGCCTGGATTCCGGCAAAGCGAGCCACCTGCAACGGGTCTCCCTTCGGATTTTGCGGCAGCGCCGCCAGAACCTCTTCCTTCAGCTCGACAAACGCCCTGGCGATGGCCTCCCGGCGGGTGGGCGGCTTGGAGCCCACATCCACCATGCGCGCCTGCCCAGCCTCATCAAAGTGCGACAATTTTTCGCTCATAGCGGCCATCCTATCGTTTTTCCGGCGCCAATGGATTTTCCGAGGCGGGCTTGCCGCAGAGTCTTCCTTCCAACGCAACAGGCAAGCGTGCCGGAGACCCGGATCTTGAAGAGAGGGTCCCTGAAAGCCGTAGCGCCGGGAGAGACCCTGCACGGAAAAATCTCTAACGCAGCAGCACGCGCACCGTCTCACCGGCGGCGAACGCGTCTATTCCCGAAGTCAGCCTCGCAGGTTGCCCGGCGGGCAGCACAGCGTAGCCGTCTCCGCGCGCGTTGGCCACAACGTCTCCCGAACCCTGCCAACCCACCAACTGCACTCTGGCTCCATCCCAGGCCCCACTCACCCGGGCGGGAAGAAACCGCGTCACGCGAGAGCCTCCCGGCACGGCCTCTACCAGCCGAGCCTCCACAAACAGGGGCGCAACCTCCTTGCGTCCGCACAGGGCGCGCAGCATAGGAGCGACGAACAGGTGAAAGCAGACCTGCGCCGACACTGGATTTCCCGGCAATCCGAAGAAGTACGTCCACTCCCCCCGCTGCAGCCCGCCCAGCTTGGGCAACCGCCCAAAGACGATCGGCTTGCCTGGCTGGATCAGAGCGCCGGTAAAGAAAAACTCCGCTCCACAGCTCTCCAGCACCTGCTCCACCAGATCATACTTGCCCATCGAGACGCCGCCGGTGAATAGCAGCAGGTCGGCCTTGCAGCCCTCGACGACCCGGGCTTGCAGATCTTCCACGCAGTCTCGCGCGGTGGGCAGCCGTTCGGCGACGCCCCCGGAGGCCTCCACCAGCGCCGCCAGGGCATAGCTGTTGGAGTTGCGTATCTGCGCACCCTCCATAGGCGCATCCAACTCCACCAGTTCGTCGCCGGTAGCGGCAATGGCGGCTCTCGGCTGAGCAAACACCTCAAGCTGCGCCTGCCCGCAACTGGCGGCCACGCCGATCTCCGCTCCCTCGAGCAGACTGCCTTGCGCCAGCACCACGGAGCCGGCCCGGGTCTCCGCGCCCCTTGGCACCACGTTTTCTCCCATTCGCAGGGAGCGCCGCCAGCGCAAGCCGCCGTTTTCCCAGGCCGTATCCTCCACCATCACAACGGCGTCGGCTCCTTCCGGCAGCCCTGCTCCGGTCATGATCTCGATGGCCTCGCCCGTCCGCAGCGGAGCGCCCTTCCATGTCTCGCCGGCTCGCAGCGACCCCACGACGCGCAGCTCTCCTGATGTCGCCTCTGCCAGATCCGCAGCCCGCACCGCATAGCCATCCCTGGTCGCGCGGTCAAACGGCGGCTGATCCCGGTCCGCGACAACGGGCTGCGCCAGCACCCGCCCTCGAGCGCGGCTCAGCGCCAGCGTCTCCACCGCCTGGGGGTGCGGCAAGGCCTGCGCGTGCCGGAGCACGACTGCCAACGCCTCCTCGAAGGGCAGAATCCGATCTATTCCCGGAAGTTTCTCCAAATCAATTTCCCTCCCCAAGACGACAGCGCCCCGGCCAGAAGCTGCTGACCGGGGCGACCGCCAGGTTGAGAACCTTCCTGCGTTTGATCGGCACGCTCCACGCTGGATCGCTGCACAGTCCATCGTCAGGCTCTGCGGCGATCCCCTTGGCAGACGATCCGATCCTTAGCGCGCCCGGTAGGATTTGCTGATCGACTGACCCAGGCTCTGCAAGACCGCTTGCACCTGGGCCACTTTGGGATCGTTGGGCGCCAACTGCAGAAACTTCTGGTAGGCCTCAATGCACCCTGGAGGCGGAGTCATCTTGTTTGTCTTTGGATCGACCGTCACCTTGGTCACCAGGGCTTGACCTTTGATGAAGTAAGGCAAGGGATCGTTTGGACTGGCGGCGATCGCCTTGTTGGCGGCAGCCAGGGCTCCATCCATCTGTCCGGCGTTGTACATCACGGCGGCCTCGTTCTTGTAGTACATGCCCGCATTGGTTGGATCAGCCGCGGCCGCGCTTTCAAAGTCGGGTATGGCGTCACTGCTCTTGCCCGAGGCAATCATTGCGTTGCCGAGCTGGTTATAGTCCGCTCCCAAGGCTGTAGGGTTGGGTTTGGTCGCCGCCTTCTCCAAAGTAATCGCTTTGTTGTAGGCGTCCACGGCAGAGCTGAAATTCTGCGTCACGGCGGGATCATTCGCCGGAGACTTGCCCGCGCTCTTGTCCGCCGCGCTCAGATGCCGTCCCTGCGCCATCAGCGTATCGCCGTAGGTCAGCCACAGCAGACCCACATCCGGCTTCAAGGTGACCGCCTGCTTCATCTCATCCACATCCTTGCTGACATCACCTTGGCTGGGGGCGGCGGCCTTCAGGTCTGCCCGCACCGAGCCCAGCGTCTTGTTCAGCTTGGCAATCACTTTGTTGGCGGAAGTAACCGCAGCGTTCTTCTTCTTGTACTCCTCCAGTTGCTTGCGCTGTTCCGGAGTCATTGCCTTCAGGTATGCAGCGCGCGACATGTCGTCATCCAACGTCACATCTTTCTGTGATGCTGTGATCGACAACTGCAATTGGTCGGCGACGAGGTTGCCCCGGACAACGTAGACAAAGTATTGACCAGGCTTGATGCCCGTGGCCGTGTAGTTCCCATTGGCGTCAATCTGGGCCGTGTTGCTGATCTTGGCCTGCTTGTACGGGACGGTCATGTCCGTGGTGAACTGCACCTCGCCGGGGGTAAAGTTCTCCCCTGCGGGGTTCGACACGTGGCCATGCACCGTCGCCCCGGACTGAGCCAACACGGGCGTGGCCGCAAAGATCGCCACACCCAATACGCCTGCCAGACTGGCAAACAAGGCACTCCGCTTCGCTCTCATCATCCTCATTGTCCTTCTTTCACGGTCAGTCCGATGCGCTGCATCGACTAACGGGCATTTCTTTCACCATTTGCAATGCGACCGGTTACCACGCCTGTTGCGTAAGGGATCGGGTCATCGGCGCCGGCTGCTGCGAAAGCCCGTAACCGCAGGTCGCAGCTTTCGCAAACTCCGCACGCCTCCGTTTCGCCTGCGTAGCATGACCAACTTACATGCAACGGAGCGCCCAATTCAACTCCCAGCCGCACAATCTCATGCTTTCTCATCTGAATCAGTGGCGTCACCACGCGGATCTCACCCTGTTTGGTGCCCCTCCGGATCAGCTCGTTGAAAGCTTCGTAGTAGGCCGGCCGGCAATCGGGATAGCCGGAGCTGTCCTGCTCCACAGCTCCGATGAATACGCTGGCAGCGCCTAAAACCTCAGCCCAGCTTACGGCGGCGCTCAGGAAGTGGGCGTTCCGAAAAGGAACATAAGTGACTGGAATCTCCTCGGCCGCGCGCTCTCTGGATCCTGCTCGGCGGTCCACCGAACCTTCCCCTTCGACTCCGGCGCTGGGCACAGCAATTCGAGTATCGGTCAAGGCAGACCCCCCGATGCGCCGAAACAGATCCGTCTCCAGCACCATCAGATCCCGCAACCCGATCGCCTGCGCCACCTCGCGGGAGGCGCGCAGCTCTCTCGCCTGGGTGCGCTGTCCATAGCTGAAGTGCAGCGCAAAGCAGTCATAGTCTCGCGCGGCCAGCGTCGCGCAGACCGTGGAATCCATGCCGCCGGAGAGACAGACGACGGCGCGTGGCCGGCTCATCCCTGTAGATCGG
>JAKART010000038.1:2226-10775 GCA_021819255.1 Acidobacteriota bacterium | reverse complement strand
GCGGCGAGCTGGGCATCTCCGTCATCCCGCCTGACGTCCAGGTCTCAGCCGCGAACTTCACCCCCACAGGCGATTCGATCTTGTTTGGTCTGGCCGCTATCAAGAACGTGGGCCGCAACGCCATTGACTCCATTCTGAGCGCTCGCGCCCAACTGCAGGCGGCAGGGAAGAACGGCTTCCATTCGCTCTATGAGTTTTGTGAGAAGGTGGACCTCCGCCTGATGAACAAGCGCGTGCTGGAGAGCCTTTGCAAGGCAGGCGCTCTGGACTCCTTTGGCCCCCGCGCCCGCGTCTTTGCAGCCCTGGACAAGGCGATCGAGCGAGCCCAGAAATCTCAACGCGACTCCGCCTCTGGCCAGCACGGTCTTTTTGGCATGTTTGACGAGCTTGGGCCGGCTCGCCATGACGACGCTCTTCCAGAGGCGCCAGATTGGGACGAGCACATTCGTCTGCAGTATGAGAAGGAGGTTCTGGGCTTCTTTGTCAGCGGCCATCCCCTGGAGCGATATCGGGAAAAGCCACGCAATTTGAAGGTGATCGACACTGTGACGGCTTGCGAGATGAAGATTGAGCCGCAACCGTTCCGCCGCGGCCGCGGCGACGATGGCTCCCATGAGATTCAGATGGCCGGCGTGATTACAGGCTTGAAGGTCGCCAAGTCCAAGCGCACCGGAGAGATGTATGCCCAGGCCACGTTGGAGGATAGCGTGGGCAGGATCGACCTGATCGCTTTTTCCTCGTCCTACGAGAAGTTGTCCGAAAAGCTGAAGATCGATGTGCCGGTGCTGGTGCGCGGCAGCTTGCGCGGCGACGAGGATTCCGCTCCCAAGCTGGCCGTCAGCGCCATTACGGCGTTGGAGGACGTTCCAATCAAGCTTCCGCAGGCCCTGCGCATCCGTGTCCCCATGCACCATCAGAATACCGATCTTCTCTCGAAGCTGGAGGCTGTCTTTCGTTCCTCCCCCGGCGAGGGCAAATTGATGTTGCGTCTGGAAGAGCCCAAACAGTTCGCGGTCGACCTGGAGCCGAAGGGGCTCCAGGTGGCGGCGGACATGGCTTTCATCGAAAAGGTGGAGGCTCTGCTGGGGCGCGGCTCCGTGCAGATCATCCAGTAAGCGAATCGTTCGGCCCAGCCCTTTCGCAGGCTCGACCGCCGGCCTGGCTGACCGGTCCCTGCCCTGGTTCCGCGGGCCGGCAGGCTTCCGTGGAAAGACGGTTCTGCGGCGTCCCGGGCCAGCCCGCTCTCGCCGCAGGCCGCCCACGGATTCATTTGTCCCGTACAATCATCTTGGGAAAAGAGATGGCAGAAAAGACATCGACAAAGAACTCCCTTCAGCCCGCGCCACCGGTTCCGGCAGCTTGGCTAAAAACCGAGCTGGCTCGGCATCCACAACGTTTCTACCCGATGGACTTTATTCAGACGCTCTTCACTGGTTTCAGCGAGATTCACGGAGATCGCCAGTTTGCGGACGATCCGGCCATGACTGCGGGGATGGCGCGCTTCCACGGCCAACCGGTGATGGTGATCGCCAATCTGAAGGGCCGCACCGTCAAGGAGCGGGTTGCCCGCAAGTTCGGCTCGCCTGATCCGGAGGGGTACCGCAAGGCTCTGCGGGCCATGAAGATTGCGGAGAAGTTTCATCGCCCCGTGTTTACGTTCATTGACTGTGCCGGAGCCAATCCCGGCCTGGGCGCCGAAGAGCGCGGCCAGGCTGAAGCCATCGCCCGCAATCTTCTGGAGATGTCCCGGCTTCGGGTGCCGACGATTGCAACCATCACCGGTGAAGGCGGCTCCGGGGGAGCGTTGGCGCTGGCCGTCGCGGACTGCGTCCTGATGCTGGAGAACGCGATCTACTCGGTGATCTCACCGGAAGGCTGTGCCTCCATCATGTGGAAGGACGCGTCCCGCAGACAGGAGGCGGCCGTTGCGCTGCGCTATACGGCCAACGATGTGAAGCGCTTGGGCTGCGTCGATGAGGTCATCCCCGAGCCGGAGGGAGGAACGCAGAATGACCCGGTTTCGGCGGCAAAGCTCATCGATGAGCGATTGGTAGAACATCTGCGCGCCTTGCAGCGCCTCTCCGTCGAGGACCTTCTGTCAGCGCGCTATCAAAAGTTCAGGAAGATGGCTCAGTTCTACACCGTGGTCTGATCCAGGCAGGCGCAGGCCGTCTTGACCCTCGCCCGGACTTGCTTCCCGAGAAGTGAACAGAACGCTACTTCATCGGTTCGGGAGATCATCCACCTGGAAGGAGGTTGATCGGCATCTCATCTTGCGGGCGGGTCATCGCTGAACGGTCCCAACTGTTGCATCCAATCTTTGAAAGAACCGTCTGAAACAAAGGAGTCTTCCTACCTTTGCCATCTTTGCTTCCATCCTCTCGTCAGCGCCCCTTCCACATGCTCCTCTTTCTGGGGGGAGGGGTGTGGGTCATCGCCGCCCGAGGCCTGGCAGTTCGCGCTGCCAACGGGCTAACGATTCGCTTCAACCTCTCGCTGCTCAACGATCTGATTCAGCAAGCCTTTCTTTTGTTTCTCCTTCTGTGGGGCTTTGCCACCCTAAGCTGGATGGCAACCCGGCCTTCGACCCGGGAGGAAGACGGCCGGGGCTACGGCCTTCGAGCCGGCAACGCTCTACCAAGCCGCGCTACCACCGGTGAAGAGTGGATGCGCGGAGCGGCCATAGGATGGGGCATGGTTCTGGCCGCTCTTGTGCCGATGGTTCTGACTGGATCCCTCCATCCCCAGTTCGACTTTTCCTGGGAAAATCTTGGCTCGGCCGGGGTAAGCCTGTTGACCCTCGCCTTGCTGACGCTCACTGTCGAGATTGTCTTCCGCGGCTTTCTTTTTATGGAGATGATTGCCGCCACCAGCTCAGGCTTCGCCACGTTTTTCCTGTCTTTCCTCTACGCCGCTTTGGGAAGCCTTCGTCCCGACGCCACTCTCTTCAGTGTCCTGAACACTTTTCTGTTCGGCATCCTCTTGTGCACCTGCTACCTGCGAACCCGGGCTCTCTGGATCGGGTGGGGAGTTCACTTCGGCTGGAACGCGGTGCTAGCCGTCCTCTTCGGCATTCCTCTCTCTGGAGATGTCAGCTACAGCAATCTCGTGTTCACCTCTGCTACCGGCCCGCAATGGCTGACCGGCGGGGCCTATGGGCCGGAGGCGGGGATGCTAACCGGCGCCGTGCTCCTGGTCTCCATTGTGGTGGTCTTGCGAGTTACGCGCCACTACGCTTGGGAGTACACCTACAGTCCCCCTGCTCCCGGCGGTTACCCGATGGACACAACTGCCCCTGTCGAACACAACCCGTCGCCTGCTTCCCTGGTTCAGATTCTTGCTTCCAGCCCTTCTTCGCCCGTCGTCAACCCAGCTTCCCCAGGATCGCTGCCAGGATCGCCGCTAGGACCGCCGCAAGGATCGCCACCACAGGCGCCGTCGTCTCAACCCTGACGCCAGACTCTCGCCACGGCGTGTCCTCCGCAGACAGAAGGTAGGGTCTCCCATCGTGTAAACTCAAGGGAGAGATTCAATCCGCCTTGCGCTCTTGCGACCCCCCTGTTCGGCCCAGCCCACCCGCCTAGCCCGTTACGGATCCAGCACGGTCGCTCAGCGCTGTGCGGGCCTCACTTTTGTTTCAGGAGATCATGACAATGGCAAAGATTGCCAAGACCGGAGACCGCAAGAAGGTCATGGATACACAAAAGAGCACGGATTGTCCCAAGTGCTCCAAGCCCACCCGCATCGTCAAGCGGGTCAAGGACCGTGAGCGTGGCATCCCGGGCGGCGTTTATATCTCCTGCTCGGCCTGTGACTTCTTCGAAAAGCTCTGAGAGCACGCGAAGGCTGAAGTCTACCCTTCAGGGAAGTTCCTTCGCCATGGCCTGAGCTTGGGATCTGAGCTTGGGAAAGGCTCCGCCAGTTGGAGCGCCCTATGAAGGATCTTTGAATCTCTTCAGCAGCCTCCTGAGAGCTTGTGGGACTGGCAACTCGAGCAAGGAAGTCGTTCAAATCCTTGCATCTCTGGATGATCTTCGACTGCGCCTCGCGGTTCTCCCCATCCGGGCTGAAACTTTTCAACACAGTTTTTGATCAACGCACCATCAAAAGGTTCGCCCGCCGGCGGACCTTTTTGCTCGTGGAGGCGTCTCACCAACTGTGCGTTTCGGGCAAGTATCCCTTCGAGTAACCTTCCCCCACTTGACGAAAGTTGTCTCTGGGGAGGAAACTCCTTCACGGTAACAGGAACTTCTTCATTATGGTCATCAGCACTGCCGTCTCACCCGATGCTTCCAAGCTCTTCGCTTCCACGCCCCAGTTCACCCGTCCAACCTATCTGATGTGCCCACCCGAGTGGTACGGCATCGATTACGTTCTGAACCCCTGGATGGCGAGCAACGTTCATCGATCCTCTCGCGACCTTGCCTTTGCGCAGTGGAAGAGCATGCACAACGTGCTGCGGAGCGTGGCGGACGTTCGCCTTTTGCGTCCAGAGCCGGGCTGCCCGGACATGGTCTTCCTTTCCCACGGCGCCCTCATTCATCATGGCGTGGCCGCCATCTCCAGCTTCAATCCGCTACAGCGTCGCCCTGAAACCGCCCACCTTCGGCGCTGGCTGATCAGTGAAGGATTCTTGATCTGGGAGACCCCGCGCGAGACTCCCTTCGAAGGAGAGGGTGATGTGGCCTTCAACGATCAAGGGACAGCCCTGTGGGCGGCGCACGGCGTGCGTACCTGCCGCGCTGCGCACCGCCACGTGGCCGATGCCTGGCAGATCCCCATTACTTCGCTGCACCTGTCGGATCCGCGCTTCTACCACCTGGATACCTGCTTCACCCCACTGGCGAATCCCACGGGTGAGGGTACGGGTTACATCCTCTACTACCCCGGAGCCTTTGACCCTGCCTCCGTTGCCGTCATCGAAGCTGCTTACCCAGCCAACCACCGAATCGCCGTCTCGGAACTTGACGCGACTCACATGGCTTGTTGCGCGTTGAATCTTGGACACACCATCTTCACCGGTGAGATCACCCGGGAGCTGGCGACGCGGCTCTTCGACGCCGGCTTCGATGTGGTTCAACTCGAACTCAGCGAGTTCATGAAGGGGGGCGGCGGAGCCAAATCGCTTGCGCTGCGCCTGAGCGATATGCCCATTACGCACGGTCGCCTTACGGCGTGCTGACGCATCCGCTGTCAGGAGCAGCAGATCGGAATCCGGCCTTCTGCCGGCGATTGTTACGGTTAATCAGGCCGGGGAAAGCTTCCGCGCTGTTTTGAGGTCAGCTTCCAACAGCGAAACGCTCGGCGCGCGCCGGGCGTTCTGCTGTTGGAGGATCTTTCAAAATCCAAGCGCCTCTCCGCATCGTCTTTGCCCAGGCCCGTCACCTTGAGCAGCGTTCGCCCCTGGAACACCCAGGAATGGCCGTTTCGGGAAACCCTGCCAGGCGGAAGATCTGTATCTTGCCGCAAACCGGCGAGGCCGCAGAGGTCTTTCAGGCAGGGAAGACAGAGGCCCTCCCGGGGATTGTCTCCGTCTGGCCATCAAGTCTCCGTCCGGCCATCAAGAAGATTTGCCCGTTTCCGCCATCTGCCGGCGCCGCTTCCTGCATTATCTGCCCAGATGGGCGATGAACTCCGGCGTCAGCAGACTCTCCGCCGACAGCTCGCCAGCCGGAGGCAGCTTGGAAGGATCGTTCATGCCAAGTTCCGCAACCGTCTGCCCGGCCAACTTTGGGTCGTCTGGATCGACGACTTCAAGGCGCACTTTGGCTAATCCTTCTACACCGAGCCTCTTCGCCGCCGCATAGGAGAGATCCACAATGCGGGTCATCGGCATCGGACCACGATCATTTACCCGAAGGATGGTGGATCTCCGGTTTTCAAGATTCGTCACCCGAACCCAGCTTCCCAGCGGAAGCGTGCGGTGGGCACAGGTCATGGCGTACATATCGTACGTCTCCCCATCGGCGGTCTTCCGCCCGTTAAAGGCGCCTCCGTACCAGGAGGCTTTGCCGATCTGGAACCAGTGGCGCTTTGCCGTTGTCTTGCCAGACGGTGGATTGTTCGTCAAGACAGCATGGTCTCGTTTCACCGTAGGACTTGCAGCGAGGGAGACCGTCAGCCCAAGGGTTACGGCCAGCACGCCGGCGCGGGTGCGCTGGCGGCCTCTCTTTCCCTGTAGCTCTTCCACGCTATTCACCGTAGGATCACTCATACTGAATATTGTCTCTTCCGGGATAGCCTAAGTCAAACAAATAAAAGGCATTTAGGCTTGTTTTTTGCTTGCAATTTCTGCCTCACTGTGATAGCGTTGGTGCATTGTCGGGTGGTCCCAACGCGTCTGTTTTTTCGTCCCGCGTCACCGCCGGTCCCCGGACCCTCCTGAGCATTGCGGGTCACGATCCTTCCAGCGGAGCCGGGATCTCGGCTGATCTTGCAACATTTTCCGCCCATCGCTTCTACGGAACCTCCGTTCTGACTGCGCTCACCGTGCAATCCACACTGGGCGTGGAAGAGGTTGTTCCGGTAGACCCCTCCTTTTTGCGCCGCTCCCTGAACCACCTGGCGTCTGATCTTCTGCCGGCAGGCATCAAAATCGGCATGTTAGGCTCGGCGGCAGCGGCTACCGCGGTTGCAGAGTCTATCGCCGCGCTCAAGCTCTCCATGAGGCCAGGGTCGGAAGGGAATCGGAGTTCCGGCGGCCCACCGATCCCTCCGATCGTCCTCGATCCGGTTCTCAGAGCAACCTCGGGCGCCCACCTGCTGCCCTCCGACGCCATCGAACTTCTCCACCACGTCCTGTTGCCTCAGATCACCTGGATCACGCCTAACTGGGAAGAACTCTCTTCGCTGACCTCTCTACCGGTCGAAACCGTCCCGCAAGCGGAGGCCGCCGCCCGCTTCCTGGCTCAACGCCATCCCCATCTGCACATCGTCGCCACGGCGGGTGACCAGATTCAACCCACGGATCTTCTCCTCCTGCCGTCTGGGGATGTGCACAGGTATGCCGGAGAGCATATCGAATCCAGCTCGACCCATGGCACAGGTTGCGCTTTCTCGTCTTCGCTTCTATGCCATCTGGTTCTGCGGGACTCCCCGGTGGAGGCCGTACGCGGAGCCAAACACTTTGTCGCCGAAGCCATTCGCAATGCTCCCAACCTGGGGCATGGAAGGGGCCCCCTCAACCTTCTCTGGCACACCCGCTGAGCGTCTCCCGTGGCGCTTCTGCTCAGGCTCCGTGACCCGGCCACTCTGACCGCCGGTTTCCAGCCCAGAACGAGAGATCAACAATCACCGTCGCCTGGATTTGGACTCTGCTAGGCTCATCTTGTATGGCATCTCCTCTTACCGTCCACATCAACGGGCAGTCGCGAAGCTTCGTGGATCTCTCTTCACCTTCACCCTTGTCCAGCATCGTTTTGGCCCTTGGTCTCAAGGGAGATCAAGTCGCCGTGGAACTTAATGGACAGATCGTCCCTCGGGGACGTTGGAACCAGGTTCAGATTGCCGAGAATGATCGGCTGGAGATTGTCCACTTTGTTGGAGGTGGAAAAGAACTTTAAGACGATATCTTGTTCTTATGAAAAGGATATGTCCTAGGATATCGAAGAAGTTCTCCCCGATAAAATCCGCAGCAGAGAATCCACCCCTGCTTCATAAGGTGCAGGCAAGCCTTCCGCTTCGAGGGACTGAATCGCTGCGGGACCTTGTTTCGACAACCTCTCGCGGAGCTCCGAAGAGACGTAGAGGCGGTTTATTGCTTGCTTGATCTCATCTATGCTAAACGGTTCAATTAAAAGGAAATCACGCTCTGGAACCAGAAGCTCGGAAGCCCCGCAGTGGCGCGTGGCGATCGAAGGGACCCCGTTGGCGAGAGCCTCAAACAGAGCCATTCCGAAGCCATCGTCCACGCTGGGAAGGATGAAGGCATCGCAGCCGGCATAGAACTGGCTGATGTCGGCAACATAACCCACCCTTTCAACATTCGGCAACTGGCTCAGCAAGCGCTTCAGCACAGGATAGCGAAAGATCTCATCTCCGGAGCGGATCCTGAGGTTGGCATGGGGTAGCGCCAGATCCTTCCAGGCCTGCAGCAAGTAGAGGTATCCCTTGCGTAAGGGATGTCCGCCCACCACCCCCAGTACAAATGGAGAACCGGCAGGCCTCGGCGGCCGTCGCGCCACCTTGGAGCGGCCGTACAGAGGAGCCAGGATCGTCTTGCGTCTCAGATGCTCTGGATAGCTTCTTCGGCTGTACTCGGAGGGCGTCAGGATCAGGTCGGCACGTTCGTATTCCTCTACCTGGCGCTCGATGAACCAGGCTGAGTTGGGAGAAAAGATGCCGCCGGCCTTCCGCGCCTCCTCGATCATCATCTCCTGTTGTACGCGGATATCAGGGCAGGCGCGGTCCAAAACAAACACCCCGCCGGCGCTTTGCGCCCTAGCGCCGGTGGCCAGGCTGGAGGTTGATGCGCCCAGCAGCAGGTCGCATTCCTTTAGAGATGCCGCGGCCCAGCGATCAAACAAGGTGGAGTCCATCTCGTCCAGGAC
>JAKART010000038.1:0-2216 GCA_021819255.1 Acidobacteriota bacterium | reverse complement strand
GTCCGGAGATGAGTCAACCCGCTGAAGATGGCTACCGGAGCCGGAATCCAACGGCTGCGAACGCCGGCATCGAAGTTCCTCATCCTGCTGCGGGGAGTCGCCGTATACAGGCAAACATCATGACCGCGCCGCAGGAACGCATTGGCAGGCAGGCTGTAATGAGCTTGGCGTCCGGTGGCAATCACGATCCTCAAAGCGAGAGCCTCATCTCAGGGAAGGTTATCACCCGGCAGAATCTGGCTTGGGACGAAACATCTTATGTTGTTCAGCGGGGTCTCAGGGCAGAGAGTCGAGGTGACGGGGTGAGGGAAGGCGACGCCCGCGCAGCCAGGAAGAGATCAAGACGGAAGAGCAGATGCTCACTATACAGAATATCTCTTATCAGACATTATGAGAATCCTTGCTTCGTCCATGCCCAAGCCTGGCCCGACACCCTCATCCTTTTCGCTGAAAACATCTCATGGCGCCGCGTCCTTCTTCCACAGAGACGCCGCCTCTTCGTCCAGGTACAGAGTTACATCAGGATGGGTGCGCAGGATCGTTGCCGGGCAATCGGTCGAGACCGGGTCACGCAGGGCTCTCAACACCACCGCAGCCTTTCTCCGGCCGGGGACGGAGAGCACCAGCCGTGGCACCCTCATCAACGTGGGGATGGTGAGCGTCAGCGCCTGCTTTGGCACCTCTTCCATCCTGCTGAACCACCCCTCCGCCAGTTGCTGCTCACGGCACATCCGGTCAAGCGTGACGGTCTTGATTGCCATGGGATCCTGGAAGTCAGCTTCGTGAGGATCGTTGAAAGCAAGATGGCCGTTCTCACCGATACCAAGCAAACAAATCTGCGGCTCGATTCCGAAGAGTGCCTGGATATACTCTCTTTTCACCCATTCCAGATCGGCAGCGCCTCCGTCCATCTCGTAAAAGGCAGCCATGGAGACCTGGCTGGTCAGCCGTTCCCGCAGGTAGCGGCGAAAGGAACCCGGATGGTCCTCGTCCAGGCCAATGTACTCATCCATGTGGAAACCATGCACCCTCTCCCATGGAAGATTGGAAGCGGAGGTCAGAGCTCGCAGGGTCTCTACCTGGGACGCCCCCGTGGCGAAGAGAACGCCAACCGCTTCCCTCTGTGCGCCCAACTCTCGGAGGACCCGCGCGACCGCTGACCCTGCCGCCTGCCCAGCTTCCCTGGCCGTAGGATAGACTTCAACTATCATAAAATATCTTCCTTGTAATCATAAGATAATAAGCTAGATTGTAAATTCATACGCTACCTTCCGCCAACCGGAGACTCCCCGCCAACCAGCACCTGGATCAGATCGATCTCCCCGCCAGGCACCCAACGAAACTGAATCAGATCGGCACGGGCTCCAACCTGTAGCGTGCCGCGATGCCCCACAAAGCGACCTGGATTTTGCGTAGCTGCCAAAATGCCGTCCCGCAAGGAAAAGCCGGGAAGCCGAGCCAGATGGGCAACGCCACGGATCAGCGGCAGAGCTGCACCCGCCAGTGTCTTCGTCCCTGGAATTCCCACCCTTCCATCCTCAGTGAGTTCCACGCTGCCCCCAATCGGGGTTGCATAGCGGCCGGGAGGCAATCCAGCCAGAGAAACGGTGTCCGAGACCAGGATGCTGCGCTCCACTCCCTTGGCGCGCACCATGGTCTGGAGCGTATCCGGCGGCAGGTGAAATCCGTCGGCGATGAACGTTGCCGAGAGGCGATCCTCTGCAAGCTGCGCCCAAAGCAGATTCGGATGGCGGGGTAACTCTCCGGCCAATCCATTGCCAAGATGGGTGGACAGGACAGCTCCTGCCTTGGCTGCGGCGTGAATCTGCTCTGGGTCGGCATCCGTGTGGCCTATCGCCGGGAGACATCCTCGCCGGGCAAGATGGGCGATGTAGGCCAATGCCCGATCGTCGTGGGGGGAGAGCGTCACCATCCCTACCAGATTCCCGCTGGCCGCCTGCCAACGCTCGAACTCTGCAACATCCGCAGGCCGGACCTGATCACCAGGGTGTGCGCCCCGGGGGCCATCGCCAGCCGCGATGTGTGGTCCCTCGACATGCACATAGGGCGCCACCTGCCTCACCAAAGGGCAACGTTCTCGGGCCTCCGCGACCGCGCGGAGCGCCGCGATCAAACGATCCTCCGAGGCTGTAATCAGGGTAGGAACAAATGTAGTCACCCCAGCGGAGAAAAGATGGTGCATCAGCTTAGATCGG
>JAKART010000037.1 GCA_021819255.1 Acidobacteriota bacterium | reverse complement strand
GATGCGGACGCCGGTGGCGTTGTAAAAGGCGTTTCCGATGGCCGCCGGCGTGGCGATGATGCCGCCCGGCTCTCCAATGCCGGAGGCGTCCGTTGAACTCTGCCCAATGTAGGACTCGATCACGTGCACCTCGATCTTGGGAATCTCCTGGGCCCCGGCAATCTTGTACATGTCCAGGTTGGGGTTCACCATGATTCCGTAGTTGGGATCCAGCAGCCGGTTCTCAAACAGCGCGTAGGAGAGCCCTTGAATCACGCCGCCGTTGATCTGGCTGACCAACTGGCGGGAGTTCATCGGGCGTCCGCAGTCATGCACCGCCAGCACATGCTTGACGTGAATCCGCCCGGTCTCCGTATCCACGGCTACCGCAGCCACATCGACGCCGCCATAGGTGTCGTAGCTCTTCCGAGCGTAGTCCGGGATGCGCCTGGCCTGCGCCGAGACCTGATCGGTATCCATCCGGGCCGCGGCGTTGCGGAAGGCCATGGGCTGGAACTTGCCCGAGGCGCTGCGCACCATGCCGGCGCTCAGGGTGAGGTCGCCGGGCGGTACCCCAAGCGCGGGAGCCACGCTGGCCAGGAACTTCTGCGCAGCCTGCCATGCGGCGTCACGCACCGCGGGGGTCAGGGACGCGGTGGTGACGCTGCCCCCGGAGTTCGGGCCCACCGGATAGTTGGTGTCGCCGATCTTCACCTCCACCTTGCCGGGGGGAACGCCGAACTGCTCGGCCAGAATCTGCGCCAGCACGGTCTTGATGCCGCCGCCGATATCCTGCACCGCGGAGAGCACCTCCACGGACCCATCCTTGTGCACCCGGACCTCCGCGGCGGAGTTCATGCTGATGTGGCGATACCAGACCCCTTGCGCAACGCCAACGCCGCGCTTCACCACGCCTTGATCCGCATTGGGCGCGGCATGGCGAGACTTCCACAGCGCGTGCTCGCGCACGATCTGCCGCTCCACCCGGCGAGCCGGATTTTCGTCGATACGGTCGCGCAGATCCAACGGGTCCATCTGCAACCGGATGGCCAGCTCGTCGATGGACTGCTCCAGCGAGAACGCGCCCTGCGGATGGCCCGGGGCGCGAAAGGCTGTGCCTGGGCCGGCGTTGATGAAGACGTCATTCTCCTCGGTGAGCAGGCTGGCCCACTTGTAAAGGTTCGCCGCCGGGCCGGCGCAGCCTGCTCCGGTGCCGCAGCCCGCTGTGCCGTAGCTGGTGAGCTGGATGGCGGTGATCGTCCCGTCGCGCTTCGCTCCCATGCGAAGCCGCTGCTCGGAGCTGGGGCGGTTGCCGACCGAGAGATGCTCTTCCTTGCGGTCGAGCATCAGGCGCACCGGCAGGTTGGTCTTGCGGGAGAGCGCAGCCGCCACCACGCCGTAGTTCCCCGCGCCGAACTTGGCGCCAAAGCCGCCTCCCATGTACTCCGTAATCACCCGGACCCTGGACATGGGCAGTTGGAAGCAGGCGGCCAGCTCTTCGCGCACACTGGCCGTGCCCTGCGTGGAGGCCCAGACGGTGAGCATCTCCGGCTTCCAGTCGGCGACCACGCCATGCGTCTCCATGGCGGAGTGGGTCTCCACCTGAGTGGAATAGCGCTCATCCACCACCACATCGGCGTCCTTGAAGCCTTGCTCCACGTCGCCGTGTCTGTTGATAGCCGGCCCATGGATGTTGCCGGTCTGCGGAATGCCGCCGGCGCTGCCGCCGCCGCCCGCGGTGCCCGCCTGATCCGCGGGTCCGGGGAAGACCAGGGGCGCGTTGGGCTGGCGCGCCAGGTCAGGATCCACCACAAACGGCAGGGCTTCATACTTCACCTTCACCTTGGCCAGCGCGTCTTCCGCGGCTTGCGGGGTGGTGGCCGCCACGGCGGCGATCGGCTGGCCGACATAGCGCACGATCGGATAGCGTCCCTGGTCCAGAGCGGGATCACGCAGGACGGCCGCACCCAGCAGCTTTTCCACCACGTGTACGCCCTTGACGCCGGGTTGGCGCTCGGCCTCGGAGGTATCGATGGAGAGAATCCGGGCATGGGGCAGGGTTGCATTCACAAAGCGCGCATAGAGCATGCCTGGAAGTTGAATGTCCGCCGTGTAGCGGGCCCGCCCGCTGACCTTGGCCGCTCCATCCCAACGCTCCACAGCCTGGCCCACGTACTGGAGGTCGTGGTTTACCGGAAGCACGGGCGGCTGTGAGGCCGGGATGGTGCGTTCGACTTCGTGCAGCGTATATCCAGGGACTCCAACCGGCATGGTCACGGTTTTGGTCGCCGCTGTCTCGGCCGGCGCGGAGGCGATGTCGCCGGCAGCTTCGGGCAGCGCCTCGGTGATGATGGGCAACGTGTGATCTGCCATGGCTATCCTCTCTGGCGCGGGTCAGGCTCGCCGGCCGGCGGCGTCCAGCGTCGCAGCAAATACCTTGGGGTAGGTTCCGCAGCGGCAAAGGTTGCCGCTCACCGCCCTGCGGACGTCCGCCTCGGTGGGATGGGGGTTCTTTTCCAGCAGGGCAGCACAGCTCATCACCATGCCCGGCGTGCAGAAGCCGCACTGCAGGGCGTCATGGCGCACAAAGGCCGCCTCCACCGGGTGAAGCTCGGCGCCCTCGCCAAGACCTTCGATGGTGGTGATCTGATGCCCGATGGCGTCGATGGCCAGCATGGTGCAGCTGTTCACCGGCGTCCCGTCCAGCCAAACCGTGCAACTGGAGCAGGCTCCGCGGTCGCAGCCAATCTTGGCCCCCGTCATGCCGAGGTTGATCCGCAGCGCCTCCACCAGCGTGGTGCGCGGCTCAATGTGCAGCGCCTGTTCCTTGCCGTTGATCTGCAGCGTGATCCTGGCGCCATCCGCGCTGTACTCCTTGACGTCTGCCGGCGCGGCGGCAAAGGCCTCCTGCCGGAGCCCTTGAACTCCTTCCAGCAGAGCCGTTCCCGCGGCCGTGATGCCTGCGCCCTTCAGGAAGCTGCGCCGCGAGATTCCAGAGCTGCTGTGGAGTTCAAGAGAAGGCTTCTCGCCTTCCGAATGGGTTGGTTGTCTGCCTGGCATGGCGTCCTCCCGGCAACGATGTTGGGGCCGGCTTGTGCGCCAATTATACCGTTCAAGCTTAAGCGTTTATACCGCGCAAGCCGGCCGGATTCGGTGACCCCGCACGTCGCCTGTCTTCAGAACAATCCCTTCAGCGACTTCATGGATTTCTTGATTCCGGTGTTGTTCACCACTCCGTTCGTCGCGCTCTTGAACATCTGTCCCAGGTCGGCATGGATGGACGGATGGGATGCCGTTCCCGTCACCGTCAGCGGAACGCCGCCACCCGAGTTCGAAGAAGAGGAGGAACCACCGCCGAAGAGCTTGTCCACAGCTCCGCCCACCGCCGAAAGCGCGGCAATCTTGGCGCTCATCTGAAAGTTCAGCGCCTCGGTGGGAGAGGGAGAGATCGTCCCCTGGCCGGTCGCGCTGCCGATCTTGGGAATCTCGGCGTCGATGTTTTGGAAGCTTGTGCCCTGCGGCGAGTTGTTCACCACCGCGGCGAGCTTTTGAATCTCCGTGCCGCCCGAGGTGTCGGCGAGCGGATGAATGCCCTGAATCTCGCCTCCCAGATCGAACCCGGTCAGTTGGCTGTTATCCAGCTCGATCGGCCCGGCAATCGTCAGACCGTTCACCGGGCCGCTGATCGCAAGATTGGCGTTGATGGTGCCGCCCTGCAGACGGGAGCCGCTCGGCAGCACCACTCCCGCCGCGGGCAGCAACTGCTCCACCTGGTCCACCGGAAGGTGGGGCGCCGCAAGCTGCAGATTCACGCTCGGCTCCGTTCCAGTCTGCTGGAATGTCCCGGTGATGTGCGCCGCAACCGCGCCGGTGACGATCGCCAGATCGTTCACCTGGCCGTTGCGCGAGGAGAGATCATCGGCCAGATTGAAGTTGAGATCCACGGGCCGGGGAGCGGGCACTCCGTTTGCCGCCAGCTTCAGTTGCGTCGCCTTCGCCTTGCCGGAAGCGGTCATCTTCGCATCCTGCGAGGCCACCTGAGCGTCCATGTCCGCCACCATGGAGATGCCGTCGGCGGCCTGAATCGCCCCCGCGGCCACCGGGTCAAAGTGCTTCACCAAGATGGTCGCGTGGAATGGGGTGAGCGAGGCGTCGTTCTGCGCCAGCGGTCCCGCCGCGCCCTTCAGGTTCAGACTTCCGCCGCCGGGAACCTGTAACGAAAGCGTGAAGGGAAACGACGCGGTGGGCGAAAACTGCGTGACGGTCAAGTTCACGTCGGTACACTGCAGGGGCTTGCCGTCAGCCGGCAGCGAAGAGAGCACGGCGCTGCCATTCTCAATCGCCAGTTTATTCACGGTGAGCGCCGGAATCGCGTTCCCTGACGCCGGCGCCGGCGCAGGCTTGGCCGCCGCGCCGCCCAGGGTAGAGAAGTTCCAGGCTCCATTGGCCGCGTGAATCAGTTGAATGGAGGGCGACTTGATGATGAGGTCCGTCACCTGCAGCGAGTGATGGAAGAGAAGCCGGCCCAGCTCCACGCCGATCCGCAGCTCCTTGGCGTCCAGAAAAGGAGCGGTGGAAAACGCCGGATCGTCCGCAATGGAGATGTTATCCGCCACCAGGCTCCCGGTCAGCAGCGACAGACCCAGGTGGCCCAGCGTCACCTTGCGCCCCAGCGCGCTGGAGAGCTCGCTCTCGATCGTGGGCCGGAAGGTGTCGGCGTTGACGAAAAACAGAACCAGCACCAGGACGGCGACGAACAAAACGGCGACCGCAATCAGGGGTTTCAACCAGCGTCTTTGCATGGGGCTCTCCTCCTCGCAAACAGATTCGATGGAATTGTACCCCCAGGCCGAGAAGCAAAGCTCAAACCCGCTTCCGGATGCCGCCTTGCCTTCCCCCGCCCCGGACGGTCTGGAAGCCCCCAGGCTCTCCCTGGCGACCAGCCGGGCATCCGGCCTTGGGCGGGGATCCTCGCTGTGAGATGATCAGGCAAAGTTCCCAACCACCCGGGCAGCCTTGCCTTCCGTCTCAAATCCTCAAAAAACGGCAACCCCGGGAAGTCAGGGATTCAGGGGTTTCAGCAGCTCACGGACTTCACCGCTGCTTCAGCTTCAGCAAGGACGGCTGGACCATTTTCCCTGAAGGTGTAAGCGAGGGGAACGACTCCTGTGGGCGTTTTCCTCAATGAAAACGCCACGGAACGCCCGCTTCCGTACGCCCATCATCAGGGAAAATGGTCTACTGTTCTCCAATGCGCCTTTTCCAGCGGCTGCCGGGCCTCCACGCCAGGACGAAAATCCAGCGATGATCGATCCTCACAGCACCTTTCTGTTGATCGCCGGGCTGATCGCCGTCATCGGCCTCATCGTGCTGATCGCGCTCTTCAAGCTGAACCCGTTCCTCACGCTGTTTGTCGTCTCCCTGGCCCTGGCGCTGGCCGCGGGCATGCCCTTCGCCGCCGGAGTACGCTCCTTCGAGTCGGGCATGGGCGCAACGCTTGGGCACATCGCCATCATCGTCGCCCTGGGAACCATGCTGGGCAAGATGCTGGCTGAGTCCGGCGGAGCCGACCAGATCGCGCACACCATGATTCGCGTCTTCGGCCACCGGCGCATCGCCTGGGCGATGATGGCCATCGGGCTGGTGGTTGGCCTGCCGTGCTTTTTTGAAGTCGGGTTCGTTCTGCTCATCCCCATCGCGTATACCGTGGCGCGCCGCACGGGCAAGTCGCTGGTGGAGGTGGCGTTGCCTCTGCTGGCCGGTCTGTCGGTGGATCAGGGCCTGACGCCGCCCCATCCGGCGGCGGTGATGGCGGTGTCCATCTTCAAGGCCGGGATGGGCCGCACGATGTTGTACGCTCTGCTGATCGGCATACCCACAGCCATCCTCGCCGGCCCCGTCTATGCCCGGCTGGTCGCGCCGCATATCGAGCTGCCGGCGGAAAATCCCATGGCGGAGCAGTTTGTCGATCACGGGGCGGAGAGCAGCCTGCCCGGCTTCAACCTCACCCTGTTCACCCTTCTTCTGCCGGTCTTTCTGCTGGCCTTCGGCAGCATCGCCGGAGCGGCGGGCGGCCATGCCGGCCTGTTCGGCCGGGTGCTGGGTCTGTTGGGCAACGACGACCTGGCCCTGCTGCTGGGCGTTCTGGTGAGCTTCCAGACCCTGGGCAGGATGCGTGGTTTCCAGCGCCAGACGATCCTGCAGTTCAGCCAGGAGTGCCTTGCGCCCACGGCTCTGATCACTCTGCTGGTGGGCGCCGGCGGCGGCTTTGGCCGCGTTCTCCAGGACAGCGGCGTGGCTCACGCCATCGTCGGGCTGGCCACCCGGAGCCACGTTTCGCTGCTGTTGCTGGTCTGGCTGCTGGCCGCCGTGATGCGACTCGCCACGGGTTCGGCCACCGTGGCCATGGTCACCGCGGCCGGCATGGTGGCTCCGGTGGCGCTGGCTACCGCCTATCCGCATCCGGAACTGCTGGCCATCGCCGCCGGGGCCGGCTCGCTCATCTTCTCGCACGTCAACGATGGCGGATTCTGGCTGGTCAAGCAGTACTTCAACATGAGCGTTCCGCAGACCCTGAAAACCTGGTCCATCTGCGAAACCATCATCTCCGTCACCGCGCTGCTGCTCACGCTGGCCGTCTCACACGTCCACTGATGCCGCGCTCAGGGTAGGTCTCCGCAGCCGCTCAACGCCGGGCATCAGGCGCACGACGCCTCCAGCGTCGCCTGCGGAAGCTCGGATCAACTTTGGGGTGCCACGACGAAGGAGCGGGAGGCGCCGAAGCAGCGTCATTGAAGGCGAGCAACGCTGCTATCATGACAGATTCCCGCTGGCGTAACGGGGCGCAGAAAGGAGGTAGCAGTCCGAACCGTAGTCACGATCCAACAAGGCTCCGGAAGGTTCGGCTGATCTGGACCACATCGTGGGGAATCAGAGCATAGCGCCAAGGCTTGTCGCTCACTTCGGATGCCCGTTCACACCACTGGGTCGCGGCTTTGGCCTTCTTCTGAACCACAGCGTCATCCATCTGGCTGGCCCGCTTGATCTCGCAGAGGAACCTGCCGCTCTTTGTCTCTACGATGAAATCGGGGTTGTAGTTGTCGTCCTCATTGTAATGAATCCTCAGCAGGTCCCTTGACGGCCTCAGCCACTTTGCCACATCGGCGTCGTCCTCCAGGACCGTGGCGAAGCGCCGTTCCGTGTCTGAGTCGAACTTGGCCGCGGCGTAGATGCATTTGGAGAAGCCTGTAAAGGCGAGGCTACGGATGTACAGCTTGCCCTCCACAGGCTGGCGGAAGTTCCTTGCGTCCTGGCCCACCTCGACCTCCGCGCCGCTTGCGTCAAGCCGCTGGAACCCACGCGCCGCGGTCCCATTTCCTCGGCTGACCGCTTTGCTTCAGCTTTGATCTGTGCATCAAAAGTCGCGTAATTCCGGCAAGCGAATCCTCCTGGAGCGCTGCCGGTGACATGATGGTGGACCGCAGTTGTGAGGCCCGCACCTGCCAACAGCGACAGGTGCTCGCTTTGAAAAAGCGCAGTCAGCCAAGGCTCAAGTTCCTTATGCAAATCCGAGGCGCGGTAGCTGTCCTTCTCAAATCCAGGCGATGAGTTGGTCGGCTTAAAGATGTCATTTCCAACCTTGTCCGTCTCAAAGTCGAATTCAAGAGTTTCTCGCATTTCGCGAATCTTCAATAGCTGCCGGTCCGCTTTCTTCTGTGTCGCACTACCTTGTACATTTGCCATTGGTGACTCCTCTGAAATCTTTAGGCGACAATATTTTCCCCGGCGGCCAACGCCTTGAGTTCAAGTCCTTCGATCTCCTGAATTGATTTCCCAGCAATACCCTGTAGATCTCCATACATGCCCACGGTGGCTCCCATGACGCGCTCGATTTGCTCTGAACGCTTTGCCCACTGCTTCATGATGGCCTTCCGTTCTTTATCGAGGTCTTCCTGCATACCAGAAAATGCCTCGACGATGGCCTCTACGCGCTGACGGAAGCGCGGCCCGGTCAGGTACTGATAGACCATTTCAGCCTTCGTTTGCTGCCCTTCGTTGATGAGACGGGCAGTGCTGACTTCAAGGAGCGTGTTTCGGAGCACGGTCGCAACCGGGATCAGGACGCGCGGGTGCGCGACCCATACCCCATCGATTACATCGAAGGTTTCAACGCCCTCGGGTAGAGCCTGCGAGATAAGGATGGAGATCTCGGCTTTTGCGGTCCTCTGATCTTCGCGCAGTTTAGCCAGCCAGCCGTTGCTCCAGTTTTTCGTCCTCTTGGACTCCCAGAGGATGGCCCCAGCCATGACGCCGGCCGGACTGACAACTCGTTGAATCGTGTCGCCTCCGAACTCACCTTTTGGAACCGGTTCAATGGTGTCATACGGGAACTTTGCACGGAGCAGGTTTTCGACTTCAAGTTCCTGAACTTCACCCTGGAGCTGCTGTGAGCCCTGCTCGGCTTTCCTCTGAAGTTCTTCTATCGTGCGCTGCATGGAGGCGATCTTCTGGTCTCTCTCGGCGACCTTCAACCGCTCCGCCTCTTCTGCTTCCCGCTTGGCTTGGGTCCGCACTTCACTGAGGTTTTCCTGAACCCGCTTTTCAACGGTGAGATCAAGTTCCCGCTTTGCGTCATCTAATTCGCGTTGCTTCTTGAGGAGTTCGGTCTGAGCCTTTTGCGCTTCGGCCAGTTTTTGATTGTTCGCTGCGAGAACTTCCTTGAGCCCCTCGACTTCACGGCTCTTTGATTCAATCTCTGCGGCGCTGACAAGCTTCGCTTTCTTAGATTCCTCTGCTGCAATCCGTGACCGTTCTACCTTCACTTGCTCAGCAACCTGTTCGGCAACCTGCTGGTCTAGCTTGCGCTTCGCGTCGGCGACTTTCTTCTCCTTATCGCGCAACGCCTCCTCACGCTGCCCAATCTCCTTGTCCTTTTGCGATAGCTTCCTCTCATACTGCCTGCGAGTCGCCTCCAGCAACGGTGCTGCTAGTGACTCAGTGAGCGGAATTTCAGTCTTGCACTTCGGGCAGATAATTGTGGGTTCGGCGATTGCGGTCATTTCAAGCTCCAGCGAATTCGAAACAGGGTTTCTTCCTTTTGATCTTTGGTCATGCGAGCCTCGATGTCTGCGATGAGAGCATCACGGCGAGACTCGACTTCATCCTGGGCGATAAAGAGGTCCTTACGCTTTTGATTGCGCGTAGCTTGCAGTGCCTTGAGTGCGCGTTGGTGTGCGATCGAAATTACCGGATATACCTCCTTGGCTCACCGCAGTGGCTCGGTTCCTTCATTCAAAATGTCCAGATAGCGACGATAGACGAAGAGGCGATGCCGCTCACGGCCGGTGGTCTCTTCGAGGATGCCGAGATCGATCATATGAGCAAGCGACTTTGCAACCGTGGGCGCGGAGATGCCAATACGCTTGGCCGTTGATGGAATCGCAATGATCGGGTTTCGCTGCATGTGTTGGAAGACGCGCAGCACGGAGGCAGCGGGTCTGCCGAGCGTCTCGATCTTCTTCCGATCGTGGTCGAACATGTCTAGGATTTCGCGCGCCGCTTTGGCAGCCTGGTCAGCGGTGTCGCGCACGCCAATCAGGAAAAAATCAAGCCAGGCTTCCCAATCGCCTTTGCTTCGCACGCGGTCCAGCAATTCGTAATATGCGGCTCGATTGGTTTTGAAGTAGAGGCTGAGGTAGAGGATCGGCTCTCTGAGCGCACATTCCGCACAAAGCAAGAATGTAATCAGGAGTCGTCCAAGTCTTCCATTGCCGTCGAGAAATGGGTGGATGGTCTCAAACTGCACATGCGCAAGGCCCGCTCGAATCAGCAGGGGCAAACCTGTGTGCTCGTTATGGAGGAACAGTTCGAATTGGCTGAGGCACTCATTCAGATGTTCCGGGGGCGGCGGAACGAATACCGCATTTCCTGGGCGGCTGCCGCCGATCCAATTTTGGCTGCGACGAAATTCGCCGGGCTGCTTGCCGCTGCCTCTTCCTTTAGAGAGCAGGATTTCGTGAATCTCCCGAATCAATCGCAAACTGAGCGGGAAGCCGGAACGGATTCGCTCCAAGCCATGATTCATGGCTGCGACGTAGTTCGAGACCTCCTGCACATCCTCGATGGGCACTCCCGGCGCCTCATCGTTCTCGTAGAGCAGAAGGTCCGAGAGGGACGATTGGGTGCCTTCGATCTGGGACGAGAGCACGGCCTCCTTGCGAACGTATGTATAAAGGAGCAGCGACAGGTCGGGCAGGAGCGAGGCTAGGCCGTCCAGCCTGCCAATGGCCTGATTGGCCTGTTCTAGGATTATCTGAAACCGCGCCAGATCCACCGGCGGCACAGGCGGCAACGATGGCGGCACGAAGGCTCGAACAGTCTCGCCCTCAAACTGCTTGAGGATATAGCGGCCTGGTCGGGCGGACGGTTCGGTTTCTGGCACGGTATCCTTTCGCTAATTTTCGAGTAACGAAAGAATAGTGCATCATCCTTTTGTTGGCAAGCGGACGACGAAAGGATTGTCGTTAGCACATGAAATGTCCGGTGGGCGTCACCACCGCGCATCCGAATCTGGGTCTGCCGGCCATCGCTGCGGGAGCCGGAGGCTGGTCTTTGAAGCTGCGTCAGGTTTTGGAGGTTGCGTCAGATGCCCACCGGGTAGGGCTTCTCGTGCAGGTCACCGCCAGCGGCGCCCTTGCGCTCGAACAGGCCCTGAAAGATGCTCAGCAGGCCGGTGTACCAGTAGCCCAGCACGAACAGCAGCAGAAAGGGCACGGTGAAGTAGTTCTCCGTGGTCACGGCGTACCAGACCGTGGCGGCGAAGTAGACGCCGATGGCGATCTCGATCCAGGGAATGATGCCCAGACGCTTGCGGTACTTGCGCGCCTGCGACCTTTCGCCCTTCTTCTGCACGCGATACTTGGGCGTCC
>JAKART010000036.1 GCA_021819255.1 Acidobacteriota bacterium | reverse complement strand
GTTGTTCGATGCGGGTGTGATGAGCGGTCTGATTGCGAAAAACCACTCGGAACTGCTCGAGTTGGAGCATCAGGGCGACCGCAACTACTACGAGTTCACGCTGACCAAAGGAGCGCCGGCGAAGAATGTCGGCACGATCAAGATCCGGTTGAGGAAGGTGGACTCGAAGCGCTCCAAGTTCACCCTGATCGTCAGTTCCGACGACCGGAACATTGAGAAGAGAGACCGTAACATCGACGAACCTATCCAGTTTTACTCTGGCAAGACACCGCAGCTCTTTGAGATCGTCGTCAATCAGATGACCAAGAAGACGGTTACGGGCTATCTGAGCACGCCGAAGAGTGCTCCGCAACCCATCTCGGTTCCCTGAAGAGCAACATCCGTGCGACGCCGGGGCTGCACAGTCGTTCTGTGCAGCCTTCCGGCTTTTGGAAAAAGGAAGTTCTGGTCAGCGGAAGTTCGTGGAGATGGGAGCGGTCTGGTGAAGGAACCAGACGCTGAGCGTGGCGGATCTTTTTGCCTGCCAAGCCTGGAGGGATGTTTGCGGGAAAAGGAGCATGACTTCCGCTACGCGTGTGTAGCCAGGATCGATGGCCTCCTGGAAGCCTAGCGAAGGAGGCTGCGGCGGCCTCATGAGGGTAAGAATCTGCGGAAAGATAACCTCGAGGCGAGGCAGATCCGCTGGCGCGATGATGGTTGCCTGTCGGGTGGTTCCATCGCCGGCGGTCATGGTTGAGGAGATGCTGTCCACGAAGACGCGATGAGACAGGGTGTTGGTGATGGTGAAAGTGGCAAGGGCATAAACATCATCTTCGGACTCCGGAGCAGCGCCCAGGATGTGAATTGCTCTGCGGGGCGGGTTCATGACGGTGTGCGGAGCGAAAATCTGCACCTTTTGGACGTTGAGCTTCGGGACCCTTCCTGGATGAAGGCGATAGACGATTGCGCCCACTGTGATCACAAGGGTTGCGGCAATCAGGAGTTTGGGAAGAAGCCGATCGCTGTCCTCGATCGGGTGAAGATGGAGTTCGGGCGAAGGCATGCTCCCTAAGAATAAAAGAATTTTCATGCGTCGGGATGGGGCGCCGGAGAACGGAGCCGGTCTGCGGCAGGAGAGGCGCGGCTGCGTGAGCCTGGTAGGGGCTTGCCTTGGACGCTGATCGCGGAGAGATGGCGAAGACTCTTCACGAGCATTTTGATGGGGGTGCTGGTCTCACTTGGAGGTAGCTGCGGCAGCGGCGGTTCTGCTTAGGGAGGACAGCAGCCGTTCGACGGGTAGCGTATTGAGGACATCCGAAGCTTTGAGCCAGGCGCGCCGAAGCTGCACGATACCACCAGCGATATGGTCAAGTTGACCTGTGGAGTGGGCGTCGGTGTTGACTGCAATTTTGCAGCCGAGTTGCAGGGCGAGACGCAGATGGAGGTCGTTCAAATCCGCCCTCTCCGGCTGCGCGTTATGTTCAACGGCCACTCCGGCTCGCGCGCATGCCTCCAAAACTTGCGGAAGTCGGACCTTGTAAGGCTCGCGTTCCAGCAACTTTCTTCCGGTGGGATGACCGAGGATATGCACATGCGGATTCTGCACCGCCCGCAACATTCGTTCCGTAATCTCCTCCGCGGGTTGGTTAAATCCTGTGTGTACGCTGGCGACGACGATATCCAGACTGGAGAGCGTCTGGTCGGAGAGATCGAGCGTTCCATCCAGGAGGATGTCCACCTCCACGCCGGCGAGGATGCGGAAGGGAGTGGTGGGCTCTTGAGGCTGCGCTTCATGCGGGTGACGGGAGAGCGGGCGGCCGGATGGATGGCCGTGCAGCAGCCGCTCATAACGTGCCCACTGCGGCCCTCGGCCTGCGGCGAACTCTTCAGCCAGTTCGGCGGAGACGGCGCGGATGCGGTCCGCATGAGCCAGGGTGCGAACATCATCCATGCCGTTGGTCATCGCCAGATTTTTGGAGTGATCGGTGATGGCGATGTACTCCAGGCCACGCTCGATGGCGGCCTCCGCCATTTCGCGGATGGAGTTGTGGCCATCGGACTCGGTGGTGTGCATATGGAGGTCGCCACGCACCTCCGAGCGCTCGATGAGCTTGGGTAGGGTATGGGCTTCTGCCGCCTCAATCTCGCCGCTGTTCTCGCGTAGCTCGGGAGGAATGAATTCAAGGCCCAGAGCGTGATAGATCTCCGCTTCGGTCCGGGAGCCGAGCACGAGATTATCTTCGAGCCGCAGGAGGGCGTACTCATTAAGAGTAAGGCCACGCTTCATCGCGCGCTGGCGGAGCGCGACGTTGTGCATTTTGGATCCGGTAAAGTACTGTAGCGCGGCTCCGTAACTGGCGGGGGGAAGCAGCCGCACATCCACCTGAAGATTGTTGCGCAGGTTGAAGCTTACCTTATTTGGGCCTTTGGCCAGCAGCTTTGCGATCAGAGGCAGGGAGGCGACGTGATCAGACGTGGCGGCCACGACATCCGGTTCGCAGGCCGGGCCCGTGACCAAAAGATCGAGATCGCCGACCGTCTCCCGGCCACGGCGCAGGGAGCCGGCCGGGGTGATCGTCTCAACGCCGGGAAACGTAGCTATGAAATCACAGATGTGTTCGGCGTAGCCACGCGCCACGTCGATGCGGAACCGCGCGGAGTTCTTGCGGTAATCCTCAATACCCTTCAGAAGCTTATCGGTAAACTTGTGACCCATGCGGGGCAAGGAAAGCAGGTCGCCTTGCCGGGCCGCTTTTTCTAAAGCATCGATCTCGGTTATGCCAAGCGCAGCGTGAACCAGGGCAACGGTCTTTGGACCCATCCCGGGGAGCCGAAGCAGTTCGAGGATCGTCGGTGGGTAGCGCCGAAGCAACTCTTCGCGCAACGGGAAGGAGCCGGTGGCTACGAGATCGCGTATGTTGGCAGCCATCCCTTTGCCGATGCCCGGGATGGAGAGAAGAGCCTTGGAATCATCATCCTTGGCTGCGAGCGTCCCCAGTTGGATGGTCTGCTGCATAACGGCCTCAGCAGCGCGCCTGTAGGACCGGATCCGAAAGGGGTCTCCGGCGTCAATTTCAAGCAGCGCCGCTGTCTCGTCGAGCAGCCGGGCAATGGTCGGATTGTCCATCGTGAACCGAAGATCCCGAGCTTGGCCCTGAAGCAGAGCCGGGATCGAGAGCTGTCTTCGATTGTAAGATGGGTTCTCGCCGGAAACATCCTTCTGCGGCCTGGGCTCGTGGCCTTGAGAAGGAGGAGCTTTTCCCGAGGCGCGAACCCATGATCCGAGGAGCGTATCCAGCTAGGATGAGGGCAAGAGCGCAGAATCGTCACGGCTTCTTTGAAGAGACGATTCGTTTTTATCCTCTTGATCTGCTTCCGTGGAAGCCATTGATGGGTCAACCCGCCTTGGTGCGAACGACCTGGTCAGCCTGCGGTCCCTTGGTTCCCTGAATCACATCGAACTCCACTTCATCGCCTTCTTTCAGTGTTTTATACCCCTCCAACTTGATGGAACTGTAGTGTACGAAGACATCGGGGCCATCCTCGCGCCCCAGAAATCCGTAGCCCTTTGCGTTATTGAACCACTTAACCGTGCCTTTGTACTGTGCCATGGGTTCCCTTACCATGCTCGAAATATCCTTACCGCTCGGGCGGAAGTTATCTACTAAGACGCATCTGAGGGCCATTAGGCGGTCTGAGTTCCGCAGGAATCGAGAATTTCTGCGCAGCGAGCGCATCGCGGAAATCGAGAGGAGACCAAGAGGAAACCACGCAAAGGCAGGTAAGTATCTTGAAAAGAAATCTTTACCGCAACTCGCTCAAAGCCGGTCAGCGGCTGGCGGAAGAGCCGGATGCTTTGCCTCTGGCCGGGAATTTTGCGCTGTGCAGGGAACCGTGCAGAGAAAGGAAGAGCAGGACGCCGATCAAGGTCTTTCCGTCCTCAATCTTGCCCGCGTGGATCATTCGAATCACCTTGGAGAGAGGCGTCATTCTGACCTCGATCTTTTCATCCTCTTCGGGTTCGGCCTTTCCAGGCGTCAGGCCTTCAGCGAGCAGTATGGTCATGGTCTCGGTAAGAAAGCCCGGGCTGGCATAGTAATTGGCGTGACGGGACCAGCGCCGGGCGCGATAGCCGGTCTCCTCGATGAGCTCGCGTTTCCCGGCCGGGATCAGCTTTTCGCCTGGTTCGATGCGTCCGGCGGGCAGCTCAAGAAGGAACTTGCCGGCCGCATGCCGATACTGCCGGATCAGCAGGATGCCGGGATCTTTGGGATTGGTCTGTCGGTCCACGGCCAACACAACCACAGAGCCGTTATGACGAATGACCTCACGGGTAGCTTGGACCCCACCCGGCTCGATCGCCTCATCTTTGGTGACCCAGAAGGTTCTGCCGTTGAAGACGGTCCTGGAGGTGAGGGTCCGTCCCTGGCCGGTGAGCTTGCGTGTCTTTGAGGACGCGGATGGATTGCTTTTCTCGGGCGAAAGAGATGCGGCTTTGCGGCGAGAGGCTGCGGACGGGCGCGGAAGGGAAGATAACTTTGTCGTTTTGCGTGCCATAAGGGTAAGGTACACGACCTCTGAGGAGAAGCTGCACAAGGGCCCCGCCAAGTTGCCGGGAGCACAAGCCGAAGACCGGGGCCGGAGTTGTCTTCCACATCGCTGAAGCGGAAGGCTTTTACTCTGTTAAAGGCTCCGGACCTGAATTCTGTGCATCGGTCGGCCGGCGGCGACATCCAAAGAGTCTCAGGGTGAGAGACAGAACAGAGCCTGCATGGAAGAAATAGAGAGCTACCCCCTTTCGACCTTACCCGGAACAACGGCGCTGTTTCGCAACTTCACGAAGATGGCTGCTTTGCCGGACCGGACAGGAGTGCGACGCTGGTATCCGGCAGATCCGTTCTCTCTGGGGTGGGCGGCATCGTCCCCCCGGCTGGAAGCAGAACGGAGGTTAGAACTGGCCAGTGCGCTGGCGGAGCAGGCCAAGCAGATGGCGGCGGGTCCGGCGGCGCTGGCCAACATCGCGAGTCTGCGTGAAGGCGCAGCCGCCGTGGTGACCGGCCAGCAAGTTTCACTCTTTGGCGGCCCGTTGTTGACCCTGCTGAAGGCTGCCACGGCCGTTCGCAAGGCGCAGGACGCCACGGCGGCCAGCGGCCGAATGCATGTGCCCATCTTTTGGATGGCCAGTGAGGATCACGACCTGGCCGAGGCCGATCAGGTGGCGCTGCTGTCGAAGACCGGGGGGCGGGCGTCGGTGGAAACTTTACGCCTGGGTATCGAGGTCAGCCGTCCGCTTCCTGTAGGTGGGCTGCGGTTGGGTGATGGAGGCGGAGCGAGCAAGGAGAGCCTTGAGGTGACGCTGGATCGCGCCTGCGCTCTGCTGGGCTGGTCGCCCATCTGCGATCTGCTGCGCGAGTGTTATGCGCCGGGAGCGACGATGGCATCTGCCTTCGGCAAGCTGCTCAGCAAGATCTTTGCCGCACACGGGCTGGTGGTGATGGACGCCGGCTCACGCGCCTTCCACGCCATGGGCGCAGGTGTGCTCCGGGCTGCCCTGGAGCGCTCCGATGAGATGAGGGAGTTGCTTTTACAGCGTTCGCTGGAGTTGGAAGAGCACGGATATCACGCTCAGGTGCTGGTCACCGCAGACCATTCGCTGCTCTTTCTGCTGGATCAGGAGAGCGGCGCCAGGCGGCCGCTGCTCCGTCTGGAGCAGGGTGGGTGGAAGGCGGGAGCAAAGGCGTATACAACGGCGGATCTGCTTGAAGTTCTGGCGACGGAGCCGGAGCGCCTGAGCCCGAACGCCCTGCTGCGCCCGGTGTTCCAGGATGCGATTCTGCCCACGGCGGCCTACGTGGGGGGACCAGCGGAAGTGGCGTACTTCGCTCAAGCGGAGGTGTTATACCGCCAGATTCTGGGCCGGGTGACACCGGTGCTGCCGCGAATGATGGCTACGCTGGTTGAGCCTGCCATTGCGAACACGCTGGCTGCCCACGAGTTGCGGTTTTCCGATGTGCTGGAGGCGAAGACGGCGGCAGCCCTGGCGCAAAAGATGGGCGCCCGCGCCATGCCAATCGAAGGCAAACGGAAACTTGCGGCGGTTGGGAACACCCTGGAAGCTGAGCTGGCAGCGCTCACCGCTTACATGGCTTCGCTCAGCGCGGAGCTGGGCCGCGCCGCAGGGGTTTCAGCCAGCAAGATGCGCTACCAGATGAATCGTCTGCGCCGCATGGCGGCGAACTTTGAGGTGCAGAAAGAATCTTCCTTGAACAGGCATGCGGCGGCCATCATGCTGAACCTGTTCCCGGAGGGACATCTGCAGGAAAGAGTGCTGGGAGGAATCTGGTTTCTGGCCCGCCACGACGAGGATCTGGCCGCACATCTGATCCAACATGCGTCCGTCGAGCGGGCGGAACACCAGGTGCTTTCTCTTTGATTTCCATGTACACAGAGTGCGTTCAGAGGCATACTGCAAGGTATGGCTTATATTCTGGGATTACCGCTTCTTCTTTTAATCCTGCTTGGCGCCGTGGTGATTTTGATCCACTTTTTGCCCACCTTCCTTGCGGGTTCTCGCCAGGTGAAGAACTTCTGGTGGATCTTTCTGGTCAATCTGTTCTTTGGCTGGACCCTGATTGGCTGGGTGGTTGCGCTTCTCTGGGCGCTTCGAGATAGCCCACGGTTTGCTTACAGGTAAGGTCCGCCGCCGTACAATCGTTAGCTGAGGTTGTCCGTGATGGGATTGAGCGATCAGCCATTTGACGTGATGTGCCCGGATTGCGGTGGAATGTTGAAGGTTGACCCGATGACGCGCACGGTGATTGCGCACACCCCGGCGCCGCGCAAGAAGACCTTCGAAGACCTAAGTGCCGCGGCTCGGGCGCTGAAGGAGCAAGACGCGCGCCGAGATTCGATCTTTGCCCAGTCGGTGCAAGCGGAGAAGAACAAGGAAGATTTGATGACCAAGAAGTTTGCCGAGGCGGTCAAGAAGGCCAAAGAGTCTCCGCTGAGCGGCAAGCCCCTGCGTGACTTTGACCTGGATTGATCCGCGACCTGGATTGATCCGCGGCCTGGATTGATCCGCCCCTTCTGTCCTGCTCGACCGAGCTTTTCCGGCGTCCAGTTTCGGTGGCTCTGCCGGGCGGCTGCGTCCGCCAACCCCGCGAAGGATTGCCGGGACCCGGGCAGTGCTGATGCGGGCAAAGTCATCTGGTTGAAACCGGTAAACTGGAGACATGCCGCCGATTCTGAGTGCTCAAGGCGTCTCGAAACGCTTTGGGGCAACGCCGCTTTTTGAAAAGATCCACTTTGCCGTCAACGAAGGCGACCGCATTGGCTTAATTGGTCCGAATGGGGCCGGCAAGTCCACGCTGCTGGCCGTTCTGGCCGGCGAGATCGAGCCGGACTGTGGGGAGATCTCAGTGCGTCGGCGGGCTCGGGTTGGCTATGTGCGCCAGATCTCAGAGTTTGCCCCCGGGCTGACGGTTCGCCGGGTGGTGGAGGAGGCGCTGCGAGGCGTCCAGGACGGCACGCAGATCCATCTTGAGGAAGAAGAGAAGGAAAGACGGATACGCGAGACGCTTGGGCAAGCGGGCTTTGCCGATGCCGGAGCGGCTACGCCCAACCGTATGGACGTCGAGGCGCGCAGCCTCTCCGGCGGCTGGCGAAAGCGCCTGGCCATCACCGAGGCCTTGGTGACCGAACCGGACGTCCTGTTGCTGGACGAGCCCACCAATCATCTGGACATGGAGGGAATTGAGTGGCTCGAAGGAGTCCTCCGGACCGCCCGGTTTGCCTGCGTCCTGGTATCCCACGACCGCTATTTTCTGGAAAACGTAGCCAGCGAGGTAGTGGAGTTGAGCCGCATCTATGCCGAGGGCGTCTTACGAGTGCGCGGCAGCTACTCCAAGTTTTTGGAAGGCCGGGAGCTGTATCTGGCAGCGCAGAGCAGGATGCAGGAGGGCCTGCGCAATCGCGTGCGGACAGAGATCGACTGGCTGCGGCGTGGACCGAAGGCCAGAGCCACCAAGGCCAAGGCCCGCATCGACAATGCGCAGGAGCTCATCGCCAAGCTCGCTGAGGTGGATGAGCGCACCCGCACGGCGACGGCTGGAATCGAGTTCGCGGTGAGCGACCGGCAGACCCGCAGGCTGATCTCCTTTGAGGAGGTAAGCGTTGCACTGGGCGGCCGGGAGATCGTGCGCGGGCTCAGTTTTGGCGTGGGGAACGGGATGAAGCTCGGCCTGGCCGGGCCGAACGGGAGCGGCAAGACAACCATCCTGCGCGCCATTGCCGGTGAAGTGCCGATTGCCGGCGGGCAGGCCAAGCGGGCCCAGAATCTGCGCATCGTTTACCTGTCGCAGATGCGCGAGATCGACACTTCACTGACGCTGCGGAGGGCTCTGGCTCCGGACTCGGACTCCGTGGTGTATCGGGATTGCGTCATCCATGTTGCCAGCTACGCCGCCAGGTTCCTGTTTACGGGCGACCAGCTGAATCAGCCGGTGGAGCGGCTGAGCGGGGGCGAACGCGGCCGAGTGCTGATTGCGCGGTTGATGCTGGAGCCGGCCGATGTGCTGATGCTGGACGAACCGACCAACGATCTAGACATCCCTACGCTGGAGATCCTGGAGGAGGCGCTGCTGGAGTTCAACGGCGCGCTGGTGCTGGTGACCCATGACCGCTACCTGCTGGACAGGGTCTGCAACCTCGTCCTGGGGCTGAACGGACGCGGTGAGGCACGGATCTTTGCCGACTACACCCAGTGGGAGCAGTCCAGACAGGGTGAGGCTTGTAGCGCAGGCAGCCCGGCTGCGCCCAGGGCTGCGGCGCGGCCGTTGAAGGCAGCGGCGGCTTCGGAGACCAGCGCCGGAGCGGTGCGGAAGAAGCTCTCGTACCTGGAGCAGCGCGAGTTCGATGGTATCGAGGAGCGTATTGACCGGGCGGATGAACGCCTCTGCGCAGCACGCGGCCGGCTGGAGGATCCTTTGGTGGCCACCAATCCTTCCTTGCTCACGCAGGCTCTGGCGGAGCTGGAAACCGCTCAGGCTGAGCATGACGCAATCTATCAGCGCTGGGCCGATCTAAGTGAAAAGGCTGGGTAGAGCCGTCTTCTTTTGTCGCCCCTGGAGGCTCCGCGAAGGCGGTGGAAGCCATTGCGACGGCGAGGACGTTGGACGCCGGCTCTGGAAGAACTGCAAAGAGGAGCTTAACCTCCAGGGATGAATCACGCCTTGGAAGGCGACACGCAGGTGCGGCAGCGGAGGTTATCTGGAGCCCGGCTCTGGGCAGGATCCGGCCCGGCTTCAGGGGTAGACCATTTTCCCTGAAGGTGTAAGCAAGGGGAACGACTCCTGTGGGCGTTTTCCTCAATGAAAACGCCACTGAACGCCCGCTTCCGTACACCCGTCATCAGGGAAAATGGTCTAGAACCGGTTGCATGAGACCCCTGATATCTTGCAGCGGATTCCCCGGAACAGCGCTGATCGGAACAGCGATGATTTTGGCAAGGAAGCCGGGCTTGAGTTGCCCAATCCAATCTGACCTGTGGACGGGGTGGGCTTCGTTGAGCGGGTCGGCCTGCGGCACTTCGGCAGGACGCATGCCGTAGCTCACCATCGGCTCAAACTCCCGCGCCTGGGCGCTGTGGGGAACGGGCCGGCGGGCAGGCAAAGCACAGAAGAAAAGTTGACGCCCCTCATCTGGCAGAGGCTGGGGCGGGTGGGATCCGCAGAAAGAATGGCTCGAGATGGTGTTTTGATGTTGCCCAACTTATTGGGGCATGGACCATTGCTCGTCGGCTGACGGGCCATACAGCGCGGGCACCGGGATATCGTTGATCCGCAGGTAGACGCCCAGTTGTGCAGTGTGGTGGATCAGATGATTCAAGCAGAGGAGTTTGTAGGTTCGGGAGCGTGGCTCGTTCAGGATCTTGTGTTCGCCGAAGGAGAACGGCCAGAGCGCTGCAAGGTGTTCCTCGCCGGCCGCAGCCAGCGCGGCTCTGCACTTTGCGGCGGCCTCATCCAGGCGCGCCAGGCACAGATCCCGGGACTGGAAGACCAGCGAGGGATGTTCCCGTTTGGAGTTGGCCATGTCCATGCCGGCATCTTCCATGATGTAGACGCCAAACAACGGCAGCGTGGCGCAGTGCATGGCCAGCTTGCCCATGGGCATGGAGCGGCTATGCGGCGCCCAGTCCGGCTTGTCGTTGGGTACGCGCTCCAGAGTGCGGCGGGTGTTGGAGATCTCAACCTCAAAGTCTTCGAGGAGACAAGCAGCGATGGACATCTTTGATTTCCTCCGCAGAAGAATGCATAGCGAACATCCTACGCTGCCACGCAGGATGTTAGATTCCAGTAATGCTAAATCCGCAGTCCACGTAGGTGACACCGCCAGTCATACCGCTGGAGAGGTCGCTGGCCAGAAAGAGCGCCACCTTGCCCACCTCCGGCTGCTCGATGTTCCGATGCAGAGGGGAGCGTGCGGTCACAGCGTCCAGCAGAACAGAGAAGTCGCCCACGCCCCTGGCGGCAAGCGTCCGGATGGGGCCGGCAGAGATGGCGTTGACGCGAATCCCGCGGCTTCCCAAGGATGCGGCGAGATAACGCACGGTGGCCTCCAGCGCAGCCTTGGCTACGCCCATGACGTTGTAGTTCGGAAACACCTTCTGGCTACCGTAGTAGGTCATGGTCATGATGGATCCGCCCTCCGTCATGAGAGGCGCCGCGGCGCGTGAGACCGCGATGAGAGAGTAGACGCTGACGTCGTGGGCGATCCGGAAGTCTTCGCGTTTGGTCAATAAGAAGTCATTTTTCAGGGCGTCTTGCGGGGCAAAAGCCACAGAATGCACCACCGTGTGAATGACCGGGAAGGTCTCCGCAATCCTGGCAAAGGCCGTCTCGATCTCCGCGTCAACGGCAAGATCACATTGAATAGCCAGCGCCGCGCTCTTCTGGCCAAGGGCTTCGATCAGATCCTCAGCCTCCGCGCGCAGCCGCTCATTCTGGTAACACAGCACCAGAGTTGCGCCCGCATCGGAGAGCTTTTCCGCAATGGCATAGGCGATGCTCCGCTTGTTGGCAAGGCCGAAGACCACGGCCACCTTGCCCTTCATATCGATCATGCTGAAGACTCCTGAACTG
>JAKART010000035.1 GCA_021819255.1 Acidobacteriota bacterium | reverse complement strand
AACGCCACGGCGACCAGCTTTGGGCTGCAGGTCTTCCTCGACGGCTTGCGGATCTGGTCGGAGGATGTCTCCGGCACGGGCAGGTTCCTCTTCCAGGATCAGTTGGGCTCGACCCGGGTGACGGCCAGCGCGGCCGGGCAGGTGGAAGACGACATCGACTACCGCTCCTTTGGGGAGATCGTGGCCAACTACGGCGCTGCACCCTCCGACACCCCCGAATTGGGAGCTGTGGAGCAACCTGGCGTTCCCAATGATGAACGTGTGTGGAATGAGTGGCCTACAGCAATGAGGCGCGAAAACACTGGTGTTTACAGGTTGCTGTGCGTGAACGTGCGTGGAATCAGCGGCTAAGGGAAAAATCGGGCCTTCGGAGGCTGTTCTGCGTAAACGCGGCGGTTGCTGCGCGTGTACGTGTTGAAAACACAGGGCCGGGCGTCGGTGGCGGAAGTACCCTCCGCTCCAGCGTCCGTCAAGGCTCTGCGCTGCGCTCCGACCGCTGGCGCGGCACTGCGTGGCCCTGACCGGCGCTTCCGCTGCGGGTAGTGGCTGGTCATGAGGAGCATGTCTTCTTCTCAGGTTCGAGAACATGAGGGGGCGAAAGGGCCCGGCCATCCAGCCGGTCTTCTATAATCGGGCACGGGGGGCGGATGCCGGCCCGCAGCTTGCCATGCAACTCTTCTACAAGCGCTTTGGCGTCATTACCGGCTTCCTTCTGCTGCTCGGCCTGTTGGTTGTCAACGCGCTCATCACGCAACGCCAGCTCCGCGGCATGATCGAGCATCAGGCGCGGGTGGAGTTCACCCAGCAGGTGCTGCTGGCGGTGAATCAGACGCAGTCTCTGGTGGAGGACGCGGACACCGGCGAGTTGGGCTATCTCTACACCGCGAATCCGCAGTATTTGCGGCCCTACACCCAGGCCTTTGAAGAGCTGGGCCCGCAGCTCGACCTGCTCAAGAAGATGACCGCAGGCCATACCCCGGAGGCCGGCGAGGTGGAGCAGCTCCGCGTTCTGGTCGAATCCAAGCTCGGCAACCTGGCCAGCAACATCCTGCTCTATCAGTCCGGGTACCCCAAGGCAGCCCGGCAGGTCATCCTCTCCGGAAGCGACCATCTGCTGACCCTGGAGATCAACAACCTGATCGGCGAGATTCTGCTCCAGGAGACCTCGCTGGAGTCTTCGCGGGCGGAATCCGCCCAGCGCAGCGTTCACCGCGCCTACATCTCCATCGACCTGGCCACCCTGATCGCCATCCTGGGCCTGTGTTTTCTGGCCTATTACATCTTTAAGACCATGGCCCTGCGCGACCTCTACGCACACCAGTTGCAGGAGCGGGAAGAGTGGTTTCGCACCACGCTCACCAGCATGGGTGACGCCGTGATCGCCACGGACAGACGCGGCCGCATCACCTTTGTGAACTCCATGGCCGAACGGCTGATCGGCATACCCTCGGAGCAGGCTCTGGGCCGGGCGATCGGCGAGGCCTTCCCGCTGTTCCATGAGACCACCGGCAAGCCCATGGACAACCCCTTCCGCAAGGTGATGGAGCAGGGCTTCGTGATCAACATGGCCAGTCACGCAATGCTGGCGCACAGCGACGGCAGCCGCATCGCCATTGACCAGAGCGCGGCGCCTATCCGGGACGCGCAGGGCCGGCTGGTGGGCATGGTGATCGTCTTCCGCGACGCCACCCAGGAGCGCAAATCCCAGGAGTTGCTGCGCAAGACGGAGAAGCTGGCCGCGGCCGCCCGCCTGGCCGCCACCGTCTCTCACGAGATCAACAATCCGCTGGAGGCCATCGGCAATCTGATCTATATCGCCAAGACCACAGAGAGCCTTCCTGAAGCTGCCGTCGCGCATCTTTCCATGGCCGAAGAAGAATTGATCCGCGTCTCCCACATCACCCGCCAGACCCTGGGCTTCTATCGCGAGTCCAAAATGCCGGGCAGGGTCGATCTGCCTACTCTGGTGGAGTCCGTTCTCAGCATCTACTCCAACAAGTTCCGCACCAAGCACATCCACGTGGAGCGCGAGTTGCACCCCTGTCCGCCCATCTACGCTCTCTCGGGGGAGCTGAATCAAGCCATCGCCAACCTGGTCTCCAACGCCGCCGACGCCGTCTCCAATGGAGGCTCGATCTGGGTGAAGATCGACGGCCAGAAAAGAGACGAAGAGGAGGTAGTGCGGGTGATCATCCAGGACAACGGACCGGGGATCGCCCCCGAGCTTCGCGAGCGGATCTTCGAGCCGTTCTTCACTACCAAGAAGGATGTCGGCACGGGCCTCGGACTGTGGGTCACCAAAGAGATCATTGAGCGCCACGGCGGCAGTGTCGAGGTCCACTGCGGCAGCGCCGAGGCCGACCAGGGAGAAGCCGCCACAACCTTCACCGTCACCCTTCCCGTTCGCCCGGAGGCCGAGAGCTTGGCCGGCGAGGACCCCGCCCGGAACAGCGCCGAGCAGGCTGTCTCCGACTAAGGCGAACCGCCCTCGGTCCATCTTGATTCCGCCGCTCCCGGCCCGGCAACTCGGCTGCACAACACCCGCAACCCGCGCCACGCAAGTTGCAGCCGTGCCGCGGCCGGAGCGCATGGCTCCCTCGAACCGGCAAACTGCGCTTCCAACCGCAGGCGGGCCTTGCTCTATGCTGAAAGGCAGCCCCCATGCCCAACCCTCGCGCTGCGGCGCGGCTTCCTGAAGGGCCGCTTCGCTCACTGGCCCGGCGGCTCGCCGGTCTGGCACTTCTGCTCTGGCTCTCGGCCGCGCTCAGCCTGGCCGCCATGCGCTGGGTGAACCCTCCCACCACGGCGCTGCAACTTCAGCGCCGCGTCGAGGCCGCGCTGGCAGACAAGCCCTACGCCAAGCGCTCCCAGTTCGTTCCTCTGCGCGCCATCTCTCCTGATCTTCAGCACGCGGTGATCGCCGCCGAGGACGCACGGTTCTATCGGCACCATGGCTTTGACTGGCACGCCATGGAGATCGCCGCCGAAGACGACATGCATGGCGGGCGGTTGCGCGGCGGCTCCACGCTGACCCAGCAACTGGTGAAGAACCTCCTTTTGGGCGCGGAACGCTCTTACCTGCGCAAGGCTGCGGAGGCCACGCTGGTGCCGTTAGCGGAGCTGGCTCTGGGCAAGCAGCGCATCCTGGAACTCTATCTGAACGTCGTCGAGTGGGGACCGGGCGTCTACGGAGCCGAAGCCGCCAGCCGCTTCTACTTCCACACCTCCGCCCGCCGGCTCAGCCGCATCCAGGCAGCCGAGCTGGCAGCCATCCTTCCCGCTCCGCGCCGCCGCCGCCCGGAGCGCATGGCCCGCTACAGCGGCCTGATTCAGGAGCGGATGCGCCAGATGGGCTGGTGACGGGCTGACGCTTTTTCCGTGCAGACCTATCCCAACGCCTCGACGATTTTGGGCAATTTCCCCAATGAAACCGCCACGGCAACCCCGTTTCAGAGAACCCCTCAACACGAAAAAAAGCTATACGCAGGCCGCGGTGCGCAGGCTGGAATCCACCCGGAGAGCATCGTAAGGGAACAAGCTGAGCTCCAATCCTGAGATTGCACTCCTGAGATTGCATTCCTGGACGCTACTGCGGGCCAAGGTCGGCGGGCGCTGCACAGTTTGGCTCTACACTGGTTATCGATGGATCTTTCCGAACTCGCCCAACACTTCAGCATCCCCGGTATTCTCAGCTTCTCCCAAACCGAACATGGCCTGCTGCGAGCCTCCATCAGCAGCCCGGCTTGCAACGCCGAGATCTATCTCCAGGGAGCGCACCTCACGCAGTGGCAGCCCAAGGGAGCAAAGCCGGTTCTCTTCCTCTCCGAGCGTTCCCAGTTGGAGAGCGGCAAAGCCATTCGTGGCGGAGTCCCGATCATCTTTCCGTGGTTCGGCAACCGCACGCCAACGGCTTTGAGCCAGCGCAGTGACGGCCCCTCCCACGGCTTTGCCCGCACTGAGGAGTGGACCTTGGCGTTTGCCGCTCTGGCCGGAGACGAAGTGCACCTGACCCTGACGCTGGATCCCTCGGAGACCAGCCGGTCGCTGGGCTACGACCAGTTTCAACTGCTCTATCAACTCTCCCTGGGGGCTGAGCTGCGGCTGCGGCTGACGGTACGCAACCTCGGCTCGGAGCCGCTCTGGTTCGAAGATGCGCTGCACACCTACTTCGCCGTCGGCGACGCCCGAGAGATTGCAATCCACGGGCTGGCCGGAACCCGTTACCTGGACAAGACCGATCACTTCAAGGTGAAGGTGCAAGACGAGCCGGTGCTCCGGCTGAGCGGCCAGACCGATCGCCCCTATCTGGATACGGTCGCCGCAGTTGACCTGGAAGATCCCCTTTACGCGCGCCGCATCCACGTGGAGAAATCAGGCTCCCGAACCACGGTGGTCTGGAATCCATGGAGTGCTTTGACCGCCAGTTTGACCGACATGACCTCGGAGGGATGGATCTCCATGGTCTGCATCGAGACGGCGAACGTAGCTGCAGACGCCATCACACTTGCACCCGGAGAGCAGCACACCACCGAGGCGCGCCTCATCGTGAGCTCAGACGCAACCCGGCAGCCATGTTGATTTTGGCCTCCGCCTCTCCCCGCCGCCGCAGCCTGCTGGCCCAGGCCGGAGTACGCTGCGAGGTGATTCCCGCCGAGATCGACGAGACCCAGCGTCCGGACGAGACGCCCATCGCCTACGTCGAGCGCCTGGCTTTGGAAAAAGCGCGAGTGATCCACGCGCTGCACCCAGAGGCGGCCGTGCTGGGAGCGGACACCACGGTCGCGATGAGCGCCACGCCCGGCGGCAGCGGAGGAGAACAGACCATCCTGAGCAAGCCCGTGGACCCGGCCGAGGCGGAGCGTATGCTGCTTGCGCTCTCCAATCGCGTCCATGAGGTACACACCGGCATTGCCCTGGCGCTACCCGGTCTGGCCGCCGCGGGGCGCACGCATGTGGAGACGACCCGGGTCTTCTTCGGCCCGATTCCAGCCGAAGAGCTGGCCTTCTATCTCTCCACCGGCGACTCGCTGGACAAGGCCGGCGCTTACGGCATCCAGGGTTATGCCGCGCGCTGGATCACCCGCATCGAGGGAGACTTCTTCAATGTGATGGGACTGCCCCTGGCCGCGACGGTGCGCCTGCTGCGCGAGACCCGCAATCTCTAAAGTTGGGCGAGAACCGCGGCCAGCAAGGCGGTGCGCTGCACCAGGTGCTGGGTGAGCACATGCTCCTGGGCAGCGTGCGCTCCGGCGCCCACGGCACCCATGCCGTCCAGCGTGGGCACACCCATGGCGGCGGTGAAGTTGCCGTCCGAGCCGCCGCCGGTGGCGGCCTCCTCCAGATCCAGGCCGAGCTGAGCAGCGAGCTTCCGGGCCAGCCGAAACAGCTTGACCGTTCCCGGCGTACGCTCCATGGGCGGCCGGTTGATGCCGCCTGTGACGGTGAGCCGGCAGGCTGGGTCCAGCACTTTCAGGGCGGCAATGCTTCTCTCCACCCGCTCCGCATCCCTGGCCCGGCGAATCCGCACATCAACCTCCGCGACGCACTCGGCCGGCACCACGTTGGAGCGCGTTCCGCCCGAGATGACCCCCACATTGACCGTGATCCCACGCGCCGGATCGGTAAACCCGGAGACCGTCTCGACCAGACGGGCCATCTCTCGGACCGCCGAGTGTCCAGCCTCAAAGTCGACCCCCGCGTGGGCCCCGACGCCCTCCACGCGGAGGGTATAGGCTCCCACGCCCTTGCGCGCCGTCTTGTAGGCCAATCCTTGAGCCGGCTCCAGAACCAGCGCGGCCTCGCAGTCGGCCGCCAGAGACTCGGTCAGCGTCCGGGAGACGGGACTGCCGACCTCCTCGTCGCTCACCAGCAGCAAGGTGGCGGGCCTCAGGGCGCCCAGCTTCTGCAACGCGGCAAAGGCCTCCAGCGCCATCACCACACCAGCCTTCATGTCCAGGACGCCGGGGCCGGACAGCCGGCCGTTGGCCTCCTTCCAGGGCATCTTGTGCAGCGTTCCCAGGGGCCAAACGGTGTCCAGGTGCCCCAACAGGAGAACCCGTCTCTGGTGGATGGCTCGGCTGCTCGTCCGGCTTCTCGTTCGGCTAAGCTCCGGGCCAAAGCGTATCTCCAGCAGGTCGCCGTACTCCCGCTGCCGATGCCGCCGGGTCCGGGCGCCCTGCGCCTCCGCCCAACCCTGCACCAGTGTGCCGGCGCGGTCCACGGCTGGCTTGTCGTCGCTGGGCGACTCGGTCTCCACCAGCTCCCGCACCCGGTCCTTCAACCGCTCCTCGGCGGCTGCCACCAACTGTTCCAGATCGGTGATGCGCATGCCACTACCCTATACCCCCGCAACAAGATCGCCGCCAAGAGAAAAACTCTGCCGACGGGTCCGGCCTGGCCAGGGCGGCGGCAGGCAGCAGGGCCATGCGAGAGGCCGGAGCCGCACCCGGACGGAAACACAGGGTGTGGTAAATTTGCCACACTCGGCTGCGCCCGTCCTGGATGTAGGCTGGGAGGGAGTTTTAGAGGAGAGTTCCCTGTCCCGTTGTCCTCAGTTCGAGCAAACGATTGAAGAAGCGGTCGCTTTTCAAGGAATTGGTCTGCACTCCGGGGCTGAAGTCGCGATGCGGCTGATCCCCGCGCCGGCCGGATCCGGGGTGGTCTTCCGACGATCCGACCTGGACAACTTCGAGATACCGGCCATTGGCAGGAACGTGGCGCGCGTCTCCTATGCCACCTCCCTGATGCGTCAGGGGGTGCTGATTCAGACCACCGAGCACCTGCTCTCCGCGCTGATCGGGCTGGGCGTGGACAACCTGATCGTGGAGATCGACAACCTGGAGGTTCCGATTCTGGACGGCAGCGCTCTGCCGTATGTGACGGCCATCCGGGCAGCCGGGTTGAAGCGCCAGCGCCGCAAGCGCGAGTACCTGCGGATTCTGAAACCCATCGAGGTGCGGGAGAAGTCGGGCGCAAGCGAAAAGTTCATCGCCGTCTATCCCGGCGACGGCTACTCGATTCAATACGCCATCGACTTTCCCGAGCCCATCGGCCGCGACATCTTCAGCGGCGATCTGGAGGCCGGCGACTACGCCAACCTGATCGCTCCCGCGCGCACGTTCGGCTTCAAGGAGGACGAAGCGATGCTGCGCGACATGGGTCTGATTCGCGGCGTCTCGAACGATTCCGCGATCATCGTGACCCGAACCACAGCGGCCCGTCCCGGGATGGTGCTCAACGGCCCGCTGCGCTTTCCCGACGAGTTTGTCCGCCACAAGGTGCTGGATCTGATCGGCGATCTGGCCCTGGCGGGCCGCCGCATCTGGGGACGCGTGGTGGCCGAGCGAGCCGGCCATGCCATGCATACCGCGCTGGTGCAAAAGCTGCTCCGCGACCGCTCCGCGTGGGAGCTGGCCCATCGCTACGAGAGCGAAGAGGATCTGCAGACGGAACTCTCCCCTCAGGCGGAGAGATCCTCGGCAGCGTAAGCGATGCCGCCCCTCCCGGCTCGCCTCGATGGCACAAGCGGCCGGAGCCGCCGCAGACTCCTGTCTGTGTCTCCTGAAGCGCAGCTTGACGTTCTCTCTCCTCCAGACCGGTCGAGAGCTAGCCGGTCGAGTGCGCCGGCTCGGGAGCGCCGTCCATGATTGCCGCCATCGCCCTGGGTTCGAATCTTCCCTCACCTCTCGGACCGCCGCCGGTGAACCTTCGCGAGGCGCTGCGGCGCCTGGGCGAGATAGGCCGCGTCAGCGCCGTCTCCAGCTTCCACACCACGGACCCGGTGGGCTTTGCGGACCAACCCCGGTTCCTCAACGCCGCGGCGCTGCTGGAGACGCCGCTGGCGCCGGTCGATCTGCTCCAGGCCCTGCTGAAGATCGAGGCGGCGATGGGACGGGACCGCTCGGCGGCCAGCCTGCTCCATCCCAAGGGACCGCGGGTCATCGATCTGGATCTGCTGCTGTGCTGGGGCGAGGACGGCAGGCCGGAGGTCCACGGCTCGGCCAAGCTCACGCTGCCCCACCCGGCGCTGCACCAGCGCCGCTTCGTTCTGGCGCCGTTGTGCGAGATCGCCCCGGATCTGGAACACCCCATCCTGCGCCGCTCGGTGGCGGAGCTGCTGGCGGAGCTTGCCCACGAAGAAAGCCAGCCGGCCCGATAGACGCTGAGCAAGGGCCGGCGGTGGTCTCCACGTCCCGGCGTCCAAATCCCTTGCCCATGGCCAGGGTGGGCTTGACCGGCGCACAGCGACTTCCGTTACCGCTCTTGCCCGTGGGTACGCTGCCCAACAGGAACAGGGTCACAATCCTGTTGCCTTGCTGCTCATTGCGCGAGACGAGCCGCTCCTTCATCATGAAGGAGACATCGCCAAAGCCATCCGGCTCGCCGTTGGCGTGGTCGAAGAAGGGAGGGAGATTGATCAGGAGCTCAGTATGCTTCTCAGGGATGAACTCCAATCCTTTGCCGTTGTCCCAGGTCCAGATGGGGCGTCCAGCCGGGTTGTCGTCATGCACAAAGTCGATGCAAAGCTCTTGCTCAAGCCGGGGCCTGACCAGAAGCGGAGACGTGATCCAGCGCGGCGGCTGGTTCTGCGTGACCCTCGCCCGCGCCGCTATGCGCCCCAGCCAGGAGCCGCATAGCGCCCCAGCAAGAAGTTGTCCGCAGCGGCAGCCGACTGTTGTGTCCGCGCCAGGGCAGAGCCCGCCATCCGAGCTGCGCCGAGCAGCCAAACCGCTCCAAGCCGGAAGGGAGCGCGCCGTCCAGCCAGCCGGAGCGCAGGAAACAGAGTTCGTTTGAAACTTGAGAGCCTGTCCATTCCTCGATGAAGTTATGCCTCGATTTTTAGATTCATGGTTTTTCCAAGGTAATTTTCAGTCTTTCAAAGCGCCTTTTCGTCCCCGGAGAAGATCCTTATGCCCTATGCCGATGTACTGCTCAAGCCCAGCCAGGCCGCTATCGCCTTAGGCGTCAGTTACCCCACCCTGAAGCAGTGGATTCTGAGCGGGAAGCTCAAGACGGTGAAGACCCCCGGCGGTCACCACCGCATCCCGGAGAGCGGCTTGCAGCCGCTGCTCAAGACCGGACCCAGCCCGGAGCGCCGGCGGTCCCGTGAACGCTTTCGTAACGTAAGCGGCCGCAATCAACTGGTGGGAATCATCGATGAGGTGAAGATCAGCGGCCTGCTGGCGCAGGTGAAGCTGAAGATCGGCGATCAGCGGATCACCTCGATCATTACCGCGGACGCGGCGCGCGAGATGCAGCTCCGCAAGGGTCAGACGGCCGGAGCCTTGATCAAGTCCACCGAGGTGATGATCGTGCGGGTGTAGCTGGAGCCAGACGCGCCAGGGCAGCTTCGGCTGCGCAGGCTGCGTCAAGCTGCGTGAGCGCCTGGATCAGGCCTGACCCAAGCAGGGAGCGCCGCGCAGCAGGGTCAGCGCAAGCTCACGAGCGTGTCGTGACCATCCCCTGCGAGGTAGTCGACGGTCCTGCCGTCCATGGTGACCATGGCCCGGTCGTCAGGGGCGAGCAGTTTGGGCCAGTGGGCGTCCAACAGGCAGACCACATAGGCGATGCAGTGCATCTCCGCGGGTGTACCCACGCGGCTGCCATGCTGAATCAACTCCGCGAACATGGGCGGATGGTAGTTCTGCAGCAGCACGTCGCCGGTGTAGCTGATGAGCACCTGCGTCCCGGACTGCTTGACCCCATCGCGCGTGACCGACGCCAAAGGATCCCGGACATAGATCCGTTGCCGGTGCCACAGCACAAACGCCAAGGCTGCCAGAACCAGCAGCACTCTCCATCCTCTCAACGTCACAACATCCTCCTCAGCAGCTCAAGCCGGCCTGCGGGTGGGCCTAGCTCTTTCACCGCGTGAATTCGTACCTCGGCATCTTCGTTTCCCAGGTCTCAAAATCGAGACCTGGGGCACCCAGGGATAGTGCAAAATCAAGTGGTCAGAGACCTAGCTCTTCTTCTCCTCGTGGTACTCCTGCTCGGAGTTGATCTCCCAGATGGCTTGCTTGTCGACATAGCCGGTGGCGATCCCATCCACCACGGCCATGGCGGTCAGCATCGAGTGGTCCTGGTTGTTGTACTTGTGCATCCCGTTGCGGCCCACCAGGAAGAGGTTCTCGAAGCGGTCGATCCACTGGCGCAGTTCGCTGAAGCGGTCGTAGGTTCCGAAGTACGCCGGATAGGTCTTGGGCACGCGCACCACGTGGGCGTCCAGCACCTGGCTGGTGCTGAGGATGCCGATCTTTTCCAGCTCGCCGGCGGCAAACCGCTTCAGCTCCTCATCCGGCATGCTCCAGAGCGGATCGGTCTCATAGCAGAAGTACTCGAGGCCGATCCAGACCTTGGTGGGATCGGCGATCATGTACGGGCTCCAGTTGTTGAAGATCTGCAGCCGGCCGAGCAGGACATCCGGCTCCTGGATGTAGATCCAGGTGTCCTTGATCAGGGACTTGTCGGGTTCGGTCACGTCCAGCCGGTTGGCCAGCAGACCCACGGTGATGAAGTCGCGATACTGGAGCCCTTCGCTCACCTGCTGCACGTTGGCGGGAACGTCGGCTTGCAGGGCGCGCACCAGATCGCGGATGGGCATGGTGGAGAGGAAGTAGTCGCCCGCAAACCGCCGCCGCTCTCCGGCGGCGTTTATCGCTTCGACCGCGGTCACGCGGGTTCCCTCGACCTCCACGCCCGCCACGGTCCAGCCCATGTGGATCTCACCGCCCATCGCCGTGACCCGTTCGGCGACGTGCTCCCAGAGCTGCCCGGGTCCGAATTTGGGGTAAAGAAAGCGCTCGATGAGCGAAGTGTCGGTGCCCTTCTGGGCGATATCCTGCGCTCGGCCTGAATCCGACTCGCCATTTTGGGATGTACATCCGGTTTGGGAGGTACATGTTGTTCCGGATGTGCCGCCAGAACGGGGAAGAAGGTGCTTGCGCAGAAAGTGCTTGAGCGCGGTGGTGAGGCTCAAGCCCTTGATCCGCTGCGCTCCCCACTCCGCCGAGATGGTATGGCAGGGAGTTCCCCAGACCTTTTCGGTGTAGCTCTTGAAGAAGGTGAGGTAGAGCTCGCGGCCGAAGCGGTTGATCAGAAAGTCCTCCAGGCTCTTCTCCTCCCGGATGGGATGCAGGCGGCTCTTCACGTAGCTGACGCCGATCCGGACCATGCGCAGCGGGCCCAGGTTGGCGAGCGTG
>JAKART010000034.1 GCA_021819255.1 Acidobacteriota bacterium | reverse complement strand
CGCCCTCGGCCAGAAACAGGACACCACCTTTGGCTACCTGCAAATCAATGTAATTGCGAGCCGGAATCGGCAAAGCCAGAATCCGATTCCCGATTCCGGGCAGGTCGATCACGGTCGGCTTTACCTGACCCCTTTTGCCGGCGCCTTTCTTCTCGCCGTTGGCCGCGGCAGTTTTGGCCGCGCTCCCGTCCGAGGCGTTTTGCGACGCCGCGCCGGCATCCTCTCCGGTCTTGTCCGCATCCTTGGCGGCATTCTCTTCATCGCTCTCAGGAGGCACGGGAGAAGCGCCGTCCTTGGCCAACACGATGACATAAGGGCTACTGCTGGTAGCCCGGTCGAGCGTGGACAGATCGATTCCGGCGTCCGAGGGTCCACTGTTCGTGGAGGCCGTAAAGTACAGGTACTTGCCGCCGGAATCGAAGACCGGGTCCGCCGCATTGCTCATTCCATCCGTTATCTGCGTGGACTTGTGCGTAGCCAGCGAATAGAAGAACACCGCATGGAGTTGGTTCTCCAGATCGCGCGTATAGGCGATCCACTGTGAATCCGGCGACCAGCTCAACTGCATGTTGGCGCCAAACCCGCCCCGCAGCGCCGCATCCACCAGCACCGGCTTGCCGGCGGCGACATCCACATACCACAGGTGCAGATGCACATCGGTATAGGCGATGTACTTCGAGTTGGGAGACCACTGCGGATGGTAGTAGAAGGACGGGTGAGGCCCAAGATTGATCACCTTGGGCGCCCGCAGCCCATCCTGATCGCGAATATAGAGCTGATACTCACCCGATGCATCGCTGAAATACGCAATCGACTTTCCATCCGGAGACCAGGCCGGATCCCGCTCTTCGATTCCGGGCGTTCCGGTCAGGTTGCGCGTGTCTCCCTTTTCCGCCGGCAGCGTGAAGATATCCCCGTGCGCCTCCGCCACCACGCGCACGCCGGAGGGCGAGATGCCGATGTTCTGCACTTCATCGGCGGGAATATTTTTCAGACGTGGCATCAGATCCGGAAGATCGCCATGGATGGTGACATGCACGGCATGCTCCTTGCCGCCGGCCAGATCGTACACATGCAAGGAGCCGAACTGCTCGTAAACCAGCGCGCCGGGTCCGGCCGTCACCGTTTTCAGATCATATCCATGGTTTTCCACCACCTGGGAAACGGTCTTCGTCTGCGTGTCATAGCGGAAGAGTGACACCGGGCCGTTCCGGTCGGAGAGGAAATAGACCGACTTCCCCTCCCATACCGGATTGAAGTCGTTGGAATTCTCGCGTGGAACCTTCACCAGATCCAGAGTCTTCATGTTCACCAGCCAGACCCTCTTGGTCTGCCCGCCACGGTAGTGCTTCCAGGCGTCCTCCCATTGCAGGAACGGCTCATAAGCAAAGGTGCTGCCGTCCGCAGAAAAGCTTCCCTCCGCAGCGGTGGGCAGCGGGAGCACGGTGGGTATCCCGGTTCCATCCGTACGCACCTCAAAGATCTTGAAGAAGTCCGAGTAGCTGGTGCGCATGGAAGCAAAGAGCACCTGTTTGCCATCGGGCGTCCAGCCCACGGCGTAGCTGCCGGTTGGCTCCCAGGTCAATCGCCTGGGCACGCCACCCTCGGCGCTCACCATGTAGACGTCCGTCTGTCCGTTTTCCCGGGCCGAATAGGCGATCTGACTTCCATCGGGAGAGAAGTACGGCCCTGCCGCCACGGAGCCCATGGAGGTCAGGCGCTCCGCCTCACCACCCGAACGCGCCACGGTCCATATGTCATCGGCATACAGAAACGCGATCTTGTCTTTGCTCAACGAGGGATCGCGCAACAGCAGGGTCTTCGCGGGCTGGCTCTGAGCCCAGGCTGCCAGTCCCAGGCCGGCGAAGACAGTGATTGAGACGGCGGCGACAATGCGTCCAAAGCAAATCCGAATCCAGGGCATAGGTGAGACCTCGCGTAGCATCTTTGCGGCAAAGCAAAAAGTCGAACTTCCGGTTTGGCTGAGGATAGCACTCTCCGGCCCGCGATTCGCCTGTTTTCTTCAGCATCGAGGCAATCGCCGGAGGTCCGTGAAAGGTCCGGCAGATACGCGATCGAAACCGATCGCCTTCGACGGCCTGCAAGGCCAAACCATGCCCGGGCGGGGAAGTCGCCCCAATGCCCGTAGCCATACCCGGAGCCATGCCCGCAACAATACCCACGGCAACGACTCGCCCCGAGGGCGCTGTTTCGTTCCACGGGAAGAAGAATGAGGAAACCAGGTTCCATGACGAAGTCTCAACAGGCCGTGAACGTTCATGACGCCAAGACCCACCTGTCTCGGATGATGGAGCAGGTCCTGACGAGTGGCGAGCCTGTGACCATCGCTGATGCCGGCAAGCCGGTTGTGATCGTCTCGCCACACCCCGAATCCTGGCCCGCCCATCGCCGGCTGGGCATACTTCAAGGAAAAGTGCGGCTGCCGGACAACCTCGATGCCCGGAGCGCTGAAGTTCAGAAGATGTTTGAGGCAGATCATTTGAGGCAGATCAACGGTGAACGATCTCCTCGACACTCACATCCTCCTTTGGATACTGGTCGATCCGGACAAGGTTCCGCGACCGATGCGCCGCATCGTGGAAGACACGAAAAATCGTGTCTGGTTTTCGGCGGCCTCCATCTGGCAGGTGGCCATCAAACACTCCTGGGTGAAGACCGAGTTTGCTGTAGAGCCGTCGACCATCTGGCGGGCTGCCCGGAACACCGGCATCGAGGAGCTGGCTGTGACCGCGGAACATGCGGTTGGGGTGGATGCGCTTCCCTGGTTAAACAGAGATTCCTTCGATCGGCTGCTGGTGGCGCAGGCTCGTGCCGAGGGCATGAAGTTGCTTTCTGTAGACCCTCAGGTCAACGCTTACCTCTCACGCGCCAGACACCTCCGCTAAATTCAGGAGGATCCGGTTCAGGAGGATCCGGGCCCGATCTCGCCGGCCCCCTGTTTGGCTTTCAGCCTTGCCGTCGGCAGCAGCCCCGGAGCGAAGCCCATCTTGGTCGTTACCAACGCCTGCCGTGTCCAGCAGCGGCGCCAGGGCTTGGCTGGGACGGCGGCAGGTGCGAACGCCGGCCAGTGGGGGTTCTGAAGGAGGGTGGCCTGCGGCGATCTCAGGCAGCGGTCAGGCGGTGCGCGCCTGAATCTCCAGGAAACACTGGATCAGGGCGACGGCGGCGGGAGTGACGCCGGCGATGCGGCTGGCCTGGCCCAGAGTGAGAGGCCGGACGCGATCCAGCTTCTCCACCATCTCGCGCGAGAGCCCACTGCACGCCCGGTAGTTGAACCCGGCCGGGATGGCGCGGGCCTCGTCTTGACGCAGGCGCTGGATGGCGCGTTGCTGCTGGGCCAGATAGCCGGCAAACTTGATGGCCGTCTCGACCGTCTTGATCTCGTTGCGGACCCAGACCGGCAGAGCGCCGCCGTGGCTATAGCCGGCCGCTTCCAGCGCGGCCAGCCAGGGAACGAACTCGGGCCTGGCTTCCCGCAGACTCTCCAGGCTGGAAAGAAGCGCGGGCAGCAGAAGCTCGATGGTGATGGCGGGGCGCTTGAGGATCTGGAAGTAGAGTTCGCCGCGCGTGGGCACAGTCGTCTGCCCGGAGATCCCAGTGGAGATCCCAGTGGAGATCCCAGTGGGGATCCCAGTGGAGATCCCAGTGGGGATCCCAGCGTGGCTGGAGGCAGATTCGAGCGCTGCGGCAAGAATCTGCACGCCGGAAGCGGTAAGCCGCGTGGTCTCCAGCAGGTTCTGCAGCGCCTCGGCGCGGGCCTGCTTGGCCGAGAAGGCGGCCCAGGCCGCGTCTTCGATGAGGCCCAGCCGGCGGCCATGCGGGGTGAGCCGGGCGTCGGCGTTGTCGATGCGCAGGTGCAGGCGGAACTCGGCGCGCGAGGTGAACATGCGGTAGGGCTCATCGGTTCCCTTGGAGATCAGGTCGTCGATCAGGATGCCGGTGTAGGCCTCGGTGCGGTCCAGGGTGAAGGGAGCGGGCGGTTCCTGCTCTGGCCGAAGGCTGGAATCATGGCTCTGTTGCCGCGCATGGCGTGCAAACAGGGCGGCGTTGATGCCGGCGATGAGCCCCTGGCAGGCGGCCTCCTCGTAGCCCGAAGTTCCATTGATCTGCCCGGCCAGGTACAGGCCGATGAGATGCTTGACGCGCAGCGCGCGGTCCAGTTCGGTGGGATCGATGGCGTCGTACTCGATGGCGTAGCCGGGGCGCAGCATCTCGGCGTTCTCCAGCCCGGGAATGCTGCGCACCATGGCCTGCTGCACCTCCATGGGCAGCGAGGTGGACATCCCGTTGATGTAGACCTCGTGGGTGTTCAGCCCCTCCGGCTCCAGGAAGAACTGGTGCGAGGTCTTGTCCGGAAAGCGGACGATCTTGTCTTCGATCGACGGACAGTAGCGCGGTCCGATGCCGGAGATCTGTCCGGTGTACATGGGGCTGCGGTGCACGTTGGCCCGGATCAGCGCCAGCGTCTCGGGGGTGGTGACGGCGATGTGGCAGCTAATCTGGCGCAGCGGAGGTTGCCAGCGGACGCAGGTGGGCTCTCCCTGCCTGCCGGCCGACTCCAGCGCGGCGAGCGAACGGAAGCTGAAGGGAGTCGGGTCCGCATCCCCGGGCTGTTCTGCAAATCTGGACCAGTCGATGGTGCGTCCGTCCAGGCGCGGAGGCGTGCCCGTCTTGAGCCGCGTCTGGCGCAGGCCCAGCTTCTTCAGATTTTCGCCGAGCAGGACGCTGGCGGCTTCGCCCGAGCGGCCGGCGCTGTAGGTCTGCTCTCCGCAGTGGATCAGGCCGTTGAGGAAGGTGCCCGTGGTGACCACCGTGGCGTGGGCGAAGATGCGGCGACCGTCGCGCAGCACGATGCCGGCGATGCGCGGCGTCGCCAGCGGCGAGGCAGCTTCGTGGATGAGATCGACGACCTCAGCCTGCTTGATGAAGAGGTTGGGGATGGACTCCAGCTTCTCTCGCATCTTGCCGCGGTACCGGGCCTTGTCGCATTGGGCGCGGGGGCTCCAGACGGCCGGGCCGCGGGAGGTGTTGAGCAGGCGGAACTGGATGCCGCAGGCATCGGCAACCTCACCCATGATGCCGCCCAGGGCATCGACCTCGCGGACCAGATGGCCCTTGGCGACGCCGCCGATGGCCGGGTTGCAGGACATCTGCGCGATCAGATCCAGATTCAGGGTGAACAGCGCCGTGCGCAGACCCATGCGCGCGGCGGCCGCGGCGGCCTCGCAGCCGGCGTGTCCTGCGCCGACGATCACCACGTCAAACTGCTCAGAGAAAGTCGCAGAGAAGTTCATGTCGGAGACAACGGACGAGCCGGCAGCGCCGGATGGATGGGAGAAGGGCACAGAGCTCTATTTTAACGGAGAAGGTGCTGCGGGGAGGACGGGCGGAGGATAGAGAATTGTAGAGAACGCGAATCTTCAGAGACAAGGGAAGTTGGAGCCATGGTGCGGTTGAGTGCGGTAGAGGCGCGGGTCCTGGGGGTGTTGATCGAAAAAGAGATCAACACGCCGGAGTATTATCCGCTGAGTCTGAATGCGACGGTGAACGCCTGCAATCAGAAGAGCAGCCGCGAGCCGGTGATGGAGCTGGCCGAGGCGGACGTGCGCAGCGCGCTCTTTGAGCTGGAACAGATGGGGCTGGTGCGGACGCTCGCCGAGACGCGGGCCACCAAGTTCGAGCATCGCGTGAGAGATGTGCTGAATCTGCGGCGGGACGAGGTGGCGGTGCTGTGCCTGCTGCTGCTGCGCGGGCCGCAGACCGCGGCCGAGTTGCGCGCGCGCTCCGAGCGAATGTATGCCTTTGACGATACCGCCGCTGTGCAATCCGTGCTGGAGAGAATGGCGGCGCAGACGGAGTCCGGGCAGGATGCGCGTCCAGACGCTCGTCCGGCGCCGCATCGGGAGCCGTTGACCCAACTGCTGGAGCGTCAGCCGGGAGCGCGCGAGGCGCGCTGGATGCATCTGCTGTGCGGCCCGGTCGACGAGGGCGCGGCCAAGCTCCCCGCAGCGGCGGGCGACGGCCCGGTCGAGGGCCTTGCCCAGCGGGTGACGGCACTGGAAGAGCTGGCGCAGGCCGCGCAGGAGCGCGTGCAGGCGCTGGAAGAGCGTATGCACGCTGCCGAGGAGCGTCTGCGCACAACAGAAGAACGGCTGCAGGCGCTGCAGGGGTTTTAGACCATTTTCCCTGATGATGGGTGTACGGAAGCGGGCGTTCCGTGGCGTTTTCATTGAGGAAAACGCCCACAGGAGTCGTTCCCCTTGCTTACACCTTCAGGGAAAATGGTCTAGGAGATGGTGGGAATCAGGCACATGAATCCGCGCAGGATTCTCTCGCGTCCGATCGGAACTCCGCCAAGGCATCCCTCTGTCCCGGGGCGCGGTCACCATCCGCACCGGCGAGGATTGGTGTCCAGGCTGCGTCGGGTCGGCTCCACAGAACGCTTTTCGCGGAAGACACCGCAGGGCCAGGACGTTAGAGCCAGATTGCGGAGGGCAGCGACGGGCGAACAGGTTCGAACCGGTGAACAGGCTCGCGCGAAAGATGCGTGAAAGATGCGTGAAAGAGCGCAGACCGCTTTGCGTCGGGCAAGGCGCAGGGGAACAAGTGAGCGCCCTGGCGCGAACCCAAGCCAAGCCTTTGCAAGCAAAGGTTCCCGAGCACCCCTTCAAGACATTCGTCTGCCTTAGGATCTTCATGCGGAGAGTATGGTCGGTTCCTCGCCGGTCTGGTCGTCGGATCACCCTCGCCTGATTCGAGAGAGTTTGGCGCCAGAGCAAGCTCCTCCGAAGATGCCCTGGCCGGGTCCGGCGAGGGATCCAGCCTATAGTGTGTGTCGCCTGGTGTGTGTAGCCGCTGCGCCATCCTCAGGCCGCATCTCCTGTGCCATTCTGTCTCGTTTCAGTCTGGCATGACAGGCCTGCCCCCCCGCGCGCTTTGATGCAAGCCGCCCGGGGGTCAAAGCGGAAGAATTTGTCCAAAGGGGAACCCCGGTGGATAAACCTTATCGCCGATAGGATCGTTCCCCAATGCTTTCATTTAGTCTTTACAAGTAGAACGTTTGTCTAGGAGCGCTCAAGCTAGGCGCAGCGTGGTTGGGGGCAGCGAGGGCAGGTAGGAGTGCCGAGGCCGGCGATGGTCCCAAGCGGAGAGAAACATTCGAAGGCCGCACCGTGGCCTGGGAAGGGCAGATGGATGAGCATGATGTGGTTGGCGAAGATCAGCCTGGCGATAGGCTGCGGATGGGTTGGGCTGGGCTGGGCGGGAGCATCCGCAGCTCAGTCGCCGGCAAAGCCGATTCCTCCACCGGCCGGCGGCAAAAGCGACCGGCCCTGGATGAATGCTGCACTCGATCCCGACACGCGTGCCGACATGATGATTCGCCGGATGACGCTGGATGAGAAGATCCAATTGGTGCACGGCATAGGCTGGGGACCGCTGCGGCCGGGAGCCTATGTGCCGCCCGGGGACAACGGCGGCGCGGGATTCATCGCAGGAATTCCGCGCCTGGGTCTACCCAACCTGAACCTGGCGGACTCGGCGGTTGGGATCCGCATGGCGGCCTTGGACAGCCGCTACGCCACGCTGCTGCCCAGCGTGCTCGGGATGGCTGCCAGCTGGGATCCCAAGCTGGCGTTTCTCTACGGATCGGTGATTGGGCGGGAGCTGCGCGCTCAGGGCTTCAACATGTCCATCGGCGGAGGCGTGGACCTGATCCGCGAGCCGCGCAATGGGCGCAACTTCGAATATGCCAGCGAGGACCCAGTGCTGGCCGGAACCATGGTGGGCAAGCTGGCCATGGGGGTGCAGTCCAACCATGTTCTGGGCGACATCAAGCATTATGTGCTCAACGATCAGGAGACCGGGCGAAATACGTACAACGCGGTGCTCGATCGGCGAGCCATGCAGGAGACCGATCTGCTGGCGTTCCAGATTGCCATTCGGATGGCCCAGCCTGCCGGTGTGATGTGCAGCTACAACCGGGTGAACGGCGACTTTGCCTGCGAGAATCAGTACACACTCACGGATGTGCTGAAGAAGCAGTGGGGGTTCAAGGGATTTGTCCTGTCGGACTGGGAGGCGACGCACAGCACGGTGAAGGCCGCCCTGGCGGGACTGGACATGGAGCAGCCTGGGGACCGGTACTTTGGATCGTCCCTCAAGCGAGCGGTGCAGGATGGACAGGTTCCCCTGGCGCGGTTGGATGACATGGTGCATCGCATTGTGCGCAGCATGATTGCCGGCGGGGTGGTGGATGATCCTCCGCTGCGCAGCGTGGTGAATCCCTTCCAGGGCCGCAACGATGCCCGCAAGATCGAGGAGAGCAGCATGGTGCTGCTTAAGAATGAGGACGGCATACTACCCTTGAATGCGGCCGACCGGACGATTGCCGTTATCGGAGGCAAGGCAGACTTCGGGGTCATCTCAGGAGGCGGTTCGGGCCAGGTGGACGCGCCGGGAGGGCGGCCAGGCGGCTCTGAGTGGGGAGATCCCGTGTACTTCCCCTCTGCGCCGCTGCGCTACATCACGCAGCAGGCGGAGCAGCAAGCCAACTGCGGCATCGATGCCTTTGCCGGCGGTGGAGTGCATGCGGTGAAGATCAGCTTTGATCCCGGCACGAACCTCGCCCAGGCGGCGCAGGCAGCGGCGCGGGCAAAGGTGGCTGTGGTGTTTGTGACGCAATGGATGAGTGAGGGTATGGACCGGCCCTCGTTAAGCCTGCCCGGCAACCAGGATGCTCTGGTGGAGGCGGTGGCCAAGGCCAATCCCAACACGGTGGTGGTGCTGGAGACGGGCGGGCCGGTGACCATGCCGTGGCGGGATCAGGTGAAGGGGATCATCGAGGCGTGGTTCCCGGGCATTGGTGGGGGTCAGGCGATTGCTGCGGCGCTCTACGGGCGGGTGAATGCCTGGGGCAAACTGCCGGTGACCTTCCCCGCCAGCGAGGCGCAGCTACCCCATCCGAAGGTGACCGGGTTGACCCCGAAGACTGCAAACAACGGCGCGAGCGCGGGCGTCAAGCAGGGCAAAGAGGCCAGGGATTTCACCGTGGATTACAACGTGGAAGGTATGAAAGTTGGTTACAAGTGGTTCCAGGTGAAGCAGGAGACGCCGCTGTATCCGTTTGGATTTGGGCTCAGTTATACCCGCTTTGCTTACTCGGCTCTGGGCGTGGCTCCCGATGCCCAGAGCGTGAGCTTCACGGTTGAGAACACCGGGGCGCGCCGCGGGGATGAGATCGCTGAGGTCTACGCAACGCTGCCGGCCCGTTCCGGCGAACCGTTTCGGAGACTTGTGGGGTTTGCGCGGGTGAGACTGGAGGCAGGCGCCAGCCAGAGGGTGACGGTGCCCATCTCACCGCTCTATCTGAAGATCTTCTCAACGGAGAAAAATGATTGGGAGCGCCTGCCGGGGGAGTACACCGTTGAGGTGGGCGGCTCCTCGGCGGATCTTCCCTTGCGGAGTCAGGTGCGGCTGGCGGCCCAGTAGCCGGTTCGCAGGTCTGGTGAGCGGCCCGGGCAAAGCCACCGGAAGACAAACCTGCTCGCGGCTGCTCAAGCAAGAGCCGAGAGTTCCGGCGTTGAGCGCCGATGGTTGAGGTGGAAACGCTTTGGCCGTGAGCCTGATCCAGAGAGCGCAACTCCATGAGAGCCAACCGCGCTGTGGCCCGCAGTGGAGCGATAGAATCGACAGAGGCAGCGGCGAAAGCTTCTCCGTCCGTCCGCTTATCGGGCTCCCATCCGATAAGTGGAGTGCCTGAGGAGTAGGATGAGGAGCGGATGGGAGTGCGCAGCGAAAGGGACGTCGAGCTGCGAGCCACTGATCTCGATCGAAAACCTCTGGGAGTTTAGGAACCATGCAGACAAGCTACAACGGAATTGCTGTGCCGCAGGACGGCCAGGTCATCGAGTACAAGGACGGCAAGTACCTTGTGCCGGACAACCCGATTATTCCCTTTATCGAGGGCGACGGCACGGGCCGCGACATCTGGAAGGCCTCGGAGCGGGTCTTCAATGCGGCGGTGGAGAAGGCCTATGGCGGCAAGCGCAAGGTGAGGTGGTTTGAGGTGCTCGCCGGCGAGAAGGCCTTTGCCCAGACGAAGAATTGGCTGCCGGAGGACACGGTGAAGGCGACGGTAGCCTTTCGGGTTTCGATCAAAGGACCGCTGACGACCCCGGTGGGGGGCGGCATCCGCAGCCTGAATGTGGCCCTGCGGCAGTTGATGGATCTGTACCAGTGCGTGCGGCCAGTGAAGTACTATCCTGGCGTGCCCAGCCCGGTGAAGCATCCCGAACTCATGAACATCGTGCTCTTCCGCGAGAATACGGAGGACATCTATGCCGGCATCGAGTTTCAGCAGGGAACGCCGGAGGCGGCCAAGGTGATCCAGTTCCTGAACAGCGATATGCTCAAAGGCGGCAAAAAGCAGATTCGTCTGGACTCCGGCGTCGGCATCAAGCCGATCTCCGTCACAGGATCCAAGCGCCTGGTGCGCGCGGCGATCAAGTTCGCCCTGGCGGAAGGCCGCAAGACGGTCACTCTGGTGCATAAGGGCAACATCCAGAAGTTCACTGAAGGCGCATTCCGCGAGTGGGGCTACGAGGTAGCCACGCAGGAGTTCCGCAATGAGACGGTGACCGAACGCGAGAGCTGGATCCTGGGCAATCTGGAAGCCAACCCTAAACTGACGCCGGAGCAAAATGCAGAGATGATCGAGCCGGGTCTTGGCTTTGCGGCCAAGGAGTTCCAGGACTCCGTGGTGCAGGAGGTCAAGGATGCGATTGCCAAGATCGGAGCCACCCACGGCAACGGCCAGTGGAAGAAGAAGCTGATGGTGAATGACCGCATCGCGGATTCCATCTTCCAGCAGGTGGTCACCCGTCCCTCCGAGTACAGCGTGCTGGCCACCACCAACCTCAACGGCGACTATCTCTCCGACGCGGCGGCGGCGCAGGTGGGCGGCCTGGGGATTGCTCCGGGGGCCAACATCGGGGACGGTTATGCGGTCTTTGAGGCCACCCACGGAACCGCCCCCAAGTATGCGGATCTGGACGTGATCAACCCGGGATCGGTGATCCTCTCCGGCGTGATGATGTTCGACTTCCTGGGCTGGCATGAGGCAGCCCGTCTGATCGAGACGTCCATGGCCAAGACCATCGAACAGAAGTACGTCACCTATGACTTTGAGCGCCAGATGCAGGGCGCAACCAAGGTCAAGACCAGCCAGTTCGCCACTCGCATGATCGAGAACATGTAACATCGGCATCCGTCGATGCAACCGCGCGCCGCAGGGCAAGCCTGTGGCG
>JAKART010000033.1 GCA_021819255.1 Acidobacteriota bacterium | reverse complement strand
CAATCGGGCATTCTGGTGATAGTCCATTCGATCTCCTGAGCGGCAAAGTCTTCTCAAACTCAGCTTTTCAGTTCTTGATCGAATGGACAACCTGTTGAAACCTCACATATAGCTGAAAATCTCCCTCACCTTGCTGAACAGGCCGCGGGAGGTTGGAGTGTTTTCCACCTCGATGGTCTCCGCGAACTGCTTGAGGATCTCCTTTTGCTGCTTGGTCAGGCGGGAGGGAGTCTGCACCCGGAGCTCGACGATCAAATCGCCCTTGCCGTGAGCGTTCAGATGTGGGACGCCCTTGCCACGCAGCCGGATCTCACGGCCGCTCTGCGCCCCTTCCGGAACCTTGATCGTCTCCACCCCGTCCAGGGTCTCCAGTTCTAGTTCAGCGCCGAGAGCGGCCTGCGGGAAGCTGATCGGCATCACGCAGTGAAGGTCATCGCCATCGCGCTCGAAGAACTTGTGGGGTTTGACCTCGAGCACGACATAGAGATCGCCGCTGGGCCCGCCGAATCGGCCGGCTTCGCCTTCGCCAGAGTAACGGATGCGGGTATCTGTCTCGACCCCGGCGGGCACCTTGACCAGGATCTTGTGCTCGCGGGCGATTCGGCAGTCGCCTTTGCAGGTTGGGCACGGAGTGCGGATCACGGAGCCTGTTCCGCTGCACACCGGGCAGGTGCGGGCGACTGCGAAGAAGCCCTGCTGGGAGCGTATCTGACCGCGCCCACCGCACTGCTGGCAGGTCTCCGGTTGCTTGCCTTTGGCGGAGCCGGCGCCGCGGCAGTCTTGGCAGGTTTCGGGGCGACGGATGGAAATCTCTCGTTCGACGCCGAAGACAGCCTCCTCAAACTCGATCTTCAGGTCGAATTTGAGGTCGCGGCCGCGCTGCTGCCGGGTGGCGCGGCGGCCACCGCCGCCCATGTTGAACATCTCTCCGAACAGGTCGCCGAAGATATCGTTCAGGTCTCCGCCCTGGAAAGGGTTGCCTCCCGGGAAGCCGCCGGCTCCGCTGACCCCAGCGTGTCCGTAGCGGTCGTAGGCGGCGCGCTTGTCGGGATCGGAGAGAACCTGATAAGCCTCGCTGCACCGCTTGAACTTTTCTTCCGCCTCCGGGTTGTTGGGGTTGCGGTCGGGGTGGTACTGCATGGCGAGTTTGCGATAGGCGCTCTTGATCTCGGCATCGGAGGCGGTGCGTTCGACACAGAGAATCTCGTAGAAGTCGGTCTTCATGGTTGCGGTTGCCATTCCTGGATCCTGAAGCTTGCTTTGGGTAGGCCGGTGGAGAGGCTCGGGTGCTGCCGACCGGTTGAATCAGGGGATTTGCCCGGTCGAGCCCAGTTCCATCGATCGTCGGTATGGGCCGTTCCAGCGGCAAGTCCCAGAGCCTGGTTCGCAGCCGTTCCCGAGAGGCGGCTGGCGAAAGGGAAGAGATTCACCTTACTCGCTCTTTTGAGCCGGGTTGACGGCGATCTTGACGAGCGCGGGACGCAGCAGCTTGTCGCGCAGCTTGTAGCCACGGCGGATCTCCTCCAGAATCTGGTGATCCGGATGTTCTACGGTTTCGATGCTGCCCAGAGCCTCGTGGATTCGAGGATCAAACTGTGCGCCGACAGCCTCCACCGGCTGAATGTTCAGACCGCGAAGGGCGTCCTCCATCTGCCTCACGATCAGTTGCACGCCGGTTCGAAGCTGGGCCACATCCCCCTCCGACTTGAGGGCCAGGGCGAAGTTGTCCAGGACCCCGAGAAAAGGTTCAATGGCGGACTGGATGGCGAAGTCGCGCATATCCTGGCGTTCCTTGGCTTCTCGCTTGCGGGTGTTGTCGAACTCTGCCTGCAGGCGAGCAAGACGGTCCTGCGATTGGGCCAGCATCTGGGCGAACTGATCCCGCTCGGCGCGAAGCTGTTCCAGTTCGCTGGGAAGCTCCAACGGCTCGGCAGGAAGGGCGGTCGTTGCATCTTCAGTGTGCTTGGCTTCAGTGGTTTCCATCTGTTCGGTGTTCATCTTCTGGTTTTCTTCCTTCTTGCGGAGGGTGGTTCGCGGCCAGTGCTTCAAGCGATCTTTCACGCTACTCATGAGTTCGTCCTGACGGGTGATACCGTTCAACTGCTAAGGAGCCTGTGGAGCCCCTTGACCGGTGTCAATTCGTTGCAAAACGCGGGCAACGTAGCCGACGGCGTTGATGGCGCTCTCGTAGTCCATGCGCTTGTGCCCGAGGATGGCGACGGCGCTCTCCCCGGAGACCTGCGCCGGAGCCGCGATCAGAACCAGACCCGCCATGCTCGGATCCTGGCGCTCAAGATTGAAGACCACGCGGGTGGAGTGTTCGGTGGTATCCAGGTAGGCGTTGAGCAGGTCGATGAGGCGCTGCTTCTCCTCTAACGCAGACAGCATGGCGCGAAGCCGCTCGCGGTCAGCAGAAAGGGCAAGCAGGTTGGCGACGCCGTCGACATAGACCGGCTGCTGCTGGACAGAGTCCTCGGGCAGGGTGCGGGACCAGAGTTGGCTGGCGTCGGAGAGCTGGCGGTAGGCGTTTCGCTCCACCTCCAGACGGGCGGACAGCTCGCGCCGGATCTGGTCGATGTTCCAGGCGCGGAAGTGGGTGTTCAGGTAGTTGGCCGCAGCCTCAAGCTGCAGCGGCGAGAGCTCCTCACCCGAGTCTGGCTCCAAGGACAGGACGCGATCACGCACCATGCCGCTGCGGGTCACCAGAACCGCCAAGATACGGCGGGGGGCAAGACGGCTGAAGTGGATGTGCTCCAGCAGGTCGGAGGCAGCGACCGCTCCAATGGCCAGCCCGACTCCGCTGGAGAGTGAAGCGAGTACGTGCGAGGTGCGCTCCAGCAGGGCGGAGGCTCCGGCGACCCCGGCAAAACTGGTATCGATCTTTGCCTGCAGGGCTTCGCGGTGCATCTGCATCTCGGCGCGGGATGTGCCGGAAAGTTGTTGAGCGTTGGTCAGTTGTCCGACGTAAAGGCGAAAGGCCTCCGCCGAAGGGATGCGCCCGGCCGAGGTGTGCGGTTGCTCCAGCAGGCCGGCTTCAGCCAGTTCGGCCATCTCGTGGCGGATGGTGGCCGAGCTGATACCGTTCGCAAAGGCCGACTGCGCCAGCGTGCCGGAGCTTATCGGCTCGCCGTTGGAGATGTAACTCTCCACGATAGCGGTGAGGATCTCGCGTTGGCGGTTTGTGAGAGGCCAGGACATAAGGAGTTTGATATCAGGTTAGACCAACTGTGACCCCGAAAGGTCGCAGTTGGCGCGGTTCGGAACATGACCGGCTACCGCTGCGGAATGATCATTCCTTGGCGGTTACAGGCCGGTGGCTCGGTGGCTAGGAGACCTCCAGGACCACGCCGTCTTGGGCGGCCAGCGCTTGAGTTCGTGTGGCGACCTTTTCGGCGATGGCCAGGAACTCTTTCCCCCGCGCCGTGGCGGAGCCCGCCAGCGCGGCTGGAAGTCCACTGTCGCCTCCGGTGCGGATCTGAGGATCCAGGTCCACTGAGCCAAGGAAAGGAAGGTTGAACTGGCGGGCCGTCTGTTCAGTGGCGCCGGCGCCAAAGACGTCCACGACGGAGCCATCCGGCAGCGTCATCTGCGACATGTTTTCTACCAGGCCAATGACCGGGACGTTGACCTGATGGAACATCTCGAGGGCCTTGCGGGCATCCTCCAGCGCCACAGCAGACCCGGTGGATACCACGATGGCGCCGCTAAGCGGCACGGTCTGGACGAGTGAGATCACGACGTCGCCCGTGCCGGGGGGAAGGTCGATGATCAGGTCATCCAGCTCTCCCCAAGCCACCTGCTGAAGGAACTGGCGGATAATCTGGTGCAGCATCGGACCACGCATGATCATCGGCTTGTCGCCGGGAGAGATCAAGCCAATGGAGATGAACCGGACGCCATGGGCGAGGATCGGCTCCATCAGGTTTCCTTCGACAATGCTGGGCGAGCGGGTGGCGCCAAGCATGGTGGGTACGTTGGGGCCGTAGATGTCGGCATCGATCAGCCCGACGCGGTGGCCGAGTTGGTTCAAAGCAACCGCAAGGTTGACGGCGACCGTGGTTTTCCCAACCCCTCCCTTTCCGGAACCAACTGCCAGAATGTGACGGATCCCAGGGAGACGCTGTGGAGCTTGCGCTACGGGTGTATGAGAGTGAGACATAAGATCCTCTTTGGAGTGTTTCGCTTATAAATTTAGGGTGAGCTAGATGAGCCACTCTGGAGGCAAGTTGGAGTGGTGTTCCTTCTTGCGCGCCATCTCTTCGGAGCGCAACAGGCGGCGGCGAAGAGCGGCTGCAAAACGCCGAATCTGGTGATCTGTCTCCGGCACGACCTCCGGGACTTCGAGACGGTTGCCCGCGAGATCGACCGCAACATAGGTCAGATAAGCGCTGGAGACATGGCGCAGGGTCTGGGCGCGGACGTCTTCCACCATGGCTTTGACTCCGATCTCCATGGAGGTGCGAAAGGCGCGGTTGACGCTGGCTTTGAGGATCAACAGGTCGCCGACGTGGACCGGGGCGACGAAGTCCAGATGATCCATGGAGGCGGTGACGGTATAGGCGCGGGCGTGGCGGCTGGCGGCCGTAGCCCCTACCAGGTCAATGAACTGCATCAGGCGACCACCGAAGAGATTGCCCAAAGCGTTGGCGTCGGCCGGGAAGATGATCTCGCTCCGTTCCGATTGGGAGGCATGGACCGGCTTCGAGGGAGGGTGAACGGGCATTCCTTTATTGTAATAGCTCCTTGTTTGCATCGGCAGACTGCGTGCCGCATCCTAGCAACATGGACAGGATTGCGATGTTGAGCGGGATCTTGGAACAGAATCCGAAAGATGCGTTTGCGCGCTACGGTCTGGCGATGGCGTATGCGGCTGCGGGAAGGATGGAAGCAGCGCTGCGCGAGTATGCGCTCGTCCTGGAATATAACCCCGACTACGTGCCCGCCTTCCAGATGTCGGCGCAGACGCTGCGAACGATGGGCCGGGTGGAAGAGGCCAGGACACGGCTGCGGGCCGGATTGGCGGCCTGCGAGCGCACCGGAAACGCCCACGCGGCCAGAGAGATGCAGGAGATGTTGGGTTCGTTGGGATGAACCTCTTCGCCGCCGAGCGGCCCGGCATCGCCGTCGTTGCGCACGCTTTCCCGATGAGGATCCCGGAGCCTTGCGAGTTTGGAAGTTTGGGAAAGAGAGCCATTGACGCTAAGGCGCAAGCTGACAGCTACGCTGAGGATGACGGCGAATCCGGCTCCCGGTTCTTGCATCTCCACAACCCATCGTGGAGCGCGCATCTTTCTATCGCATGGCCAGCAGGTATGCCTCGGTTCCGTTTCACGAAACCGGCGCCGGCCGTTTCGCCATCGAGTGCTTCCTGGATGCAGCTCTTCCCCCCGGCAACTCACAGCGGCCCAAATCACACGGCGGCTTACGGCGAAGTTTTATACTGAGCTGCAGATATGACCATCGGAAGGGATCCTACGGTTGCGCCCACCATCGAGCTGGAAGGTGCGGCGGTTGCCAAACCAGGGGCCTTGCCCCCGCCGAGGAAGTCTTCCGCTGCGGAAGCCTCCGCCGCGGTCAAGCTGCAGCGGGTCTCACGGCTGTACGGCAGCTTCGTGGCGCTGCGCGAGGTCTCGCTACAACTTGCCCCGGGATCCAGCGTCGTCATTCTGGGGGAAAATGGCGCAGGGAAGTCGACGTTGCTCAAAGTGGTTGCCGGGCTGCACGCGCCCACCTATGGCGAGGTGACGATCTTCGGCGAATCTCCGCGAGACCTGCGCGGCTCCGTGGCTTACATGAGCCATGCCACGATGCTTTACGACGAACTGACAGGCATGGAGAACCTGACCTACTTTGCCGGCCTGCAAAACAGCAGTCCACAGCCCATGAGATCCAACCATTCCAGCGGTTCCCGAAAGGCTCGGCTGCGCGACCGCGCTGCCCAGGCGCTCCGCGAAGTGGGCTTGGACCCGGCCAATCCTCGCCGGGTAGGCGAATATTCGCAAGGCATGCGGCAACGCGCCTCACTGGCCCGCGTCCTGCTCTCCGAACCGGATCTTCTGCTGCTGGACGAACCCTTCTCCAACCTCGATCTGGGCTCCGCGCACAGCATGATCGCGCGCCTTCTGGCGCATCTTGCTCAGCCTTCGCCCCGCGGCCTGGCGCGCACACTGTTGTTGACCACCCATCAGGCTGAGCTGGCGCGGCCCCTGGCGCAGAGCACTCTGACGATGAACGCCGGCCGCTTGGTTTCCCTGCGGCAGACCCCGCCCCCGCAGGCAGATGGCGATACGCCGGCGCAAAGGGAGGGTGTTCGATGAAGGCATTGGCTAAGGCGACCCCAGTTGGCAAGACGAACGCGGCGCGATACTTGGACTCTCTTGGCATCCATTACGAGCTGCGCGCCTACGAGGTGGATCCAAACGACCTTTCGGCGATCACGGTGGCGCATAAGGTTGGCCTTCCCGCCGAACAGGTGTTCAAGACGCTTCTCACTCGCACCCACGAGGGCGAACATCTGTTTGCCGTGACGCCGGGAAACTCCGAGCTGGATTTGAAGAAGCTGGCAGCCGCCGCCGGTATGCGCAAGGTAGAGTTGGCCGCCCTGAAGGATGTTGAACCGCTCACCGGGTACATTCGCGGCGGCGTCACCGTGCTGGCGGCCAAAAAGCCCTTCCCGGCCTTTGCCGATGAGACCATGGAGATCTTCGACGTGATCTCCGTCTCAGCCGGGCAGCGCGGCCTGCAGTTGCTGTTGTCGCCGCAGGACTATCTGCGCGCCACCTCAGCCGCTCTGGCCGACCTCACCAGAGCCGATAGCCGCGCTGTCCCCATCGACGACCCGCAAGGACCAGCATGAACTACGCCCAGCACGTTCTCACCCACCTGCGCAAGGATCTGCGCCTGGAGTGGCGTACGAAAGACTCCATCAACGGCATGCTCTTCTTTGCTCTGCTGGTGGTGGTGGTGCTTGCCATGGCCTTTGACCCGGCGTCGTATCCCGACATGACGCGCCAGATCAGCGGTGGTCTGTTGTGGGTCGCCCTGCTGTTTGCGGCCATGACGGCGCTGAATCAGTCCTGGGCTCGGGAGACCAACAACAGCGTTCTGGACGCGCATCGGCTATCGGAGGCCCCGGCCTCGGCTCTGTTCATTGGCAAGGCCCTGGCCAACTTTTTCTTCGTCACGGCCGTGGAGATCGTTCTGGCTCCCATCTTCACCGTTTTTTACAACTTGCAGCCACTGGGCCAGGCGTGGAAACTGTTGCTTGTCCTGCCGCTCGGGACCTGGGCCCTGGTGGTCAACGGCACTTTCTTTGCGGCGCTCAGCCTGCGCACGCGCAACCGTGAGACACTGCTGCCGCTGGTCTTACTGCCGATCTCCATGCCGGCGCTTCTGGCCATGATCCAGGCCACCACAGCCGTGCTCACCGGCCAGTTTGAACCGACATTATGGATCAAGGTGCTCTTGGCCTATGTGATTGTCTTCACAACCGCTTGCGTCCTGTTGTTCCAAACTGTCCTGAGCGCGGATTGAATCTGCGGCCGGCGCTCGTCCTGCTCAAAGCCGCGGCCAGCCCCTGGAGTTGGCGCCAAGCGCTGATTCGCCCCCTGGCGCAGCGGGGAAGATTCCCCCACTGCGGGGCGCTGTGGAGCAAGGATCCGCGGGTGGAGATGGCGACTCGACGGCCAGGCGGAACTCTCCAGGCCGGTTCAACGAAGAGATAAAATCACGGAGGGTGACTAAAATTTCCAGATCGAATCGAACGATGCCCAAGTGGGCTGAGGGTTGGTTTGCGCTTACCGTTTTGGCGCTGATTTACGGCTTCTACCGGGCCATGGCCGCGCCGCGAGAGGCAACCATGGGCAACCTTTACCGGGTCTTCTTCTACCACCTGCCCCATGCCATTCTCAGCTTTGTCTTTCCGTATTTGAACCTGGCCGCATCCTTTCTGTACCTCTTCTGGCGCAATCGCAACGTGGAGCGCGCCGCTGCGGCGGATGCCTTTGCCCTGGCCTCCGCGGAGGTCACCGTGCTCTACGCGACCATCGGGCTGGCAACCGGCATGCTGTGGGGGCGCGCAGCCTGGGGCATCTGGTGGGCTTGGGATGCGCGCATGACCACCTATCTTCTGCTGTGGCTGCTTTATGTCTGCTATCTGTTGGTGCGCAGCTTCTCTTCCACGGGGCAGACGGCGGTGATCGCGGCCGTGCTGGCGATCTTCGCCGCCATTGATATTCCCATCTGCTTCATGTCGATCCGCTGGTGGCGCACGCAGCATCCGGCCGCCGTCTTCGGTGGCGGGGCCAACTCCGGCATCGACCCCAGCATGTTGCCCGCTGTCCTCTGGAACATGGTCGCCTGGGCGATGTGGGGGGCTTTTCTGGTGGGTGTGCGCTATGCCATTGAGCGCCGCCGCCAGCAGGATGCCAATGCCGAGGCCCTTGGTATTCTTAACCAGGAAGAAACCACCGCAGTGCTCCGTCACCGCTTGGAGGAGGCCTGATGATTCCGTTTCACACGCTCTCCCAGCGGCACTTGGTATACGCTTACTGCGCCGTATGGTTGCTTCAGTTGGGATACGTCAGCTGGCTGGCAGTGCAGTGGCGCAAGAGCAAGCGATGAGCCAGGGACAGAACGAAGCGCGCCAGGGGCAAAAGGAGTTGGAACCGCGGCGCGCCCAATCTGACGTCCCCTTCCAGAAGCGCTGGGCTCCCGGCATTCTGCTCCTTTTGCCACTGGCCCTCGGCAGTTGTTCCCGTTCTCCCTTTCCCGCTTATTCTGCCAGCTATCACGAGTTTGCCTACGTGTCCAACGGCGCACGCGGCACGGTGACGGCACTGGATCTTGTCTATCTCCGCCAGGACCGGGTGATTCCGGTAGGACGCCAACCCACCGGCCTCGCGATCAACCCGGTGCGCAAGGAAATCTACGCAGTGAACAGCGGAAGCGACTCCGTCTCGGTCATCGACGCCACCACCAACCGCGTGGTCTCCACCATCGGCGTGCAGCGGACGCCGTACTTCCTGGCTGTCTCGCCGGATGGCAAGCGTGGCTACGTACCCAACTCGGGATCCAACACCGTCAGCGTGCTGGATCTGGAGAAGCACCGGCAGATTGGGTTTGCAGCCACTGGGGAGGGGCCGGGTGTGGCCAAGGTGGCGCCTGATCACCATACCCTGGTGGTCAGCAATCGCATCTCCGGCAGCCTCTCGGTCTACACCATCACCGACTCCACGCAGCAGCCTCTGAAGCTGCGCGGCTCCTTCTCCGGCTGCCCCGGAGCTACGGACGTAACCGTAGTTGCCGACTCCAGCGCCGAGCCCGACTCCGGCGCGAAGGCATTTGTCGCCTGCTCGGCCGCTCATCGGGTGATGGTCGTGTGGCTTTCCGCCTCTCCCCGATCTTGGCGCGGCAAGCAGGATGCGTTCCTGCGGCAGGATCATCTGCTCTGCTTCCTTGACGTTGGCGACACGCCGACCACAATCGCCGCCATGCCCAATGGCAATGAGGTCTTCACCACCAACTTCGGCGCGGACACCATCTCGGAGATCTCCACCTGGACCAACGAGGTGCTGGGAACCTATCCCATCGGATCGAAGCCTTCCGGAGCCGTCATCGGCAGCGACAACTCCAGCCTCTGGGTCAGCAACTTCGGCGCGGACTCAGCCGCCATGTACAGCATCGACGATGGCCGCGTGGAGGGCAGTGTCCGCACGGGAGAGCACCCGGACACACTGGCCTTCTCCGGCGACCAGCAACTGCTGCTGATCGCCGACACCGGTTCGTCCGATGTTGCGGTGATTCGCCTGCAAGGGAAGAATGGCCCGGCGCTGTTTACCATGCTGCCCTCCGGCGGCCACGCTAACGACATCGTGGTCAAAGGCTTTCACTCCCGGCGCTAAGGCGGGAATGGGCAAGGTCAGAATTTCACTCCGTTTTTTCTGCTCGCAAAAGACAATCAATACGATGGTGCGAGCGGCCTTCGACGCATCTATCTTTATCCAGGGAGCACAGCGATGAGCCGTTACGTCATTGCCAAAGATTCCGATCCTTCCAAGGGGACGGGTGATGGTTTTGGAACAAGGCTGGCCAAGTACATCCCCGCCGAGATTGTGGCCATGTACACGATCACGATCAACAGCATGGTGGCCGCCAAGCCGCCCGCCGCGCTCTCCCCTTGGATCGCGGTGGGCGCCATAGCGCTATTTCTGCTTGCGACCTTCGTTTACTTTGCGCAACGAGCGCCGGCAGGAGCCGTTCGCAGAGCCCATATGATCGCCTCTCCGATCGCCTTTCTGGCTTGGGCGTATCCCTTGGCGGCTCCTCTACTCGGAACCTGGTTTATCGCCTGGATCGCCGTCCTGGGACAGGCAGTGGCCGCGTTGGCGGCATGGCTAGCCGCGCCCTAGACCATTTTCCCTGACGATGGGTGTACGGAAGCGGGCGTTCAGTGGCGTCTTCATTGAGGAAAACGCCCACAGGAGTCGTTCCCCTTGCTTACACCTTCAGGGAAAATGGTCTAAGGCGAAATGGAGTGACCGGCCCCGCTGCGCTGGTCGTGGGTGACCCTGTGAGCCGGAGGAGCGAAGCAGAGTCCGGAGCCACAAGCCGAGAGGAGCCGGCGGTGCAGGAGGTGATCCACGGCCCGCAGGCGTTGCGCGGAGCCGCCGCGATTCCGGCGGCCACGGTGGTGGCCGAGTTGGGTTGGAGCTCGCGCTTTGCGAGCGCGCGGCCGTTCTAATTCCGGATCCCTGACAGCGCCAGCTCCAGGCTCGCTCGCTCCTCCGCATTCAGCGGCAGACGCGGCAGACGCGGCTCCCCACCGTAGTAGCCGTTGTAATCGCAGCCGTACTTGACCCCGCCGACTCCCAGGCGATCGAGCCTTGCATCAGCCTCCGCCAGGCGGCGTACCTTTTCCTCCGCAAGCGCCGCATCGCCATCCTTGAACGCAGCATAAACCTCGTAGCAGGCCTGCGGGGAGCAGGCGGCCAGAGAGAGCATGGCGCCAGCCAAACCCGACGTCAACAAATCCGCAAAGCCGGCCGCTCTGCCCGTGGCCATCACCTGGAAACCAACCGGCTTGGTGCGCGTTTTCAGTCCACGCTTTGGCGCAGTCATCCCCGCGCCTGCGTTTCCGATCCCCGCGCCTGCGCTTCCGATCGAAGCCGCCGCCACAAACCCGGCCTCCTCCGTCTCGTCTCGGTGCACCATTCGCCGGGTCACAGGGGCAAAGACGTTCGTCACCACCACATCTCTTCGCACCCCGCCTGTGGCCGCTGCGATGGCGCGAAAGCGCTCCACCGTCAATCCATGGTCGTAGAGGCCCAGCAC